>NZ_RAWD01000118.1:0-25920 GCF_003612065.1 Corallococcus sp. CA047B | reverse complement strand
GTTCCTGGGGATGGGCGGCCATGCGCCCGAAGGCGACCAGCGCGCACTTCGCGGCGCGCGCACCATCGCGCTGCCGGAGCAGTTGCTCCGTCAGGCTCCAGAAGAAGCCCTGGGGCGCCCCGGACTCCGCCAGCAGTGTGAATTCCGCGTCCTCCAACTCGCGGGGAAAGCGCTGAGCGAGTTCCACGAGGAAGCCGGTGAAGCCCTGCCGGTACGCATCGCGGTACGCGACCAGGGTCTCGGGGATCCGGTCGGCGGCGAGCAGCGCTTCCACCAGCCATTGCCGGGCCTCGGCCATGTCCGGCAGCGCCTCCACCGCGCGCCGAGCCACCTCCACCGGTGCCTCCGGGGGTGCGTCCGGAGGCAGCGCGCGGAACTCGGCGCGGAAGCGGTCGAATACCTCCTGACGTGACAGGGAGACCGGACCCGCGGCCTCCAAGGAAGCGGCGGCGTCTGGCGGAGGAGCGAGGGGTTCCGCCTGGGTTCGCGGTCCTTCGCGGCCCTCGCGAGCCGCCAGCACCGTTTCGTATGCCTGTCGCAGGCGGGCGAAGCCCTCGGGGTCCGTCTCCGGCTTACGGGTCTTGAGCCGTCGCAGGTACGCACGGCGGACGGTGTCGCCCCCAGGGTCGGCGTCCACGCCCAGTTCCTGGAGTGCTTCCTCGAAATCCATGCGGACGGGGACGATAGCGCGGGACGGCCTTCACGGCACGCCGGGCACTGCCTCTCCAGGGGCCACCTCCCGGGGTGCACCTGACCGTGTATGAGGTGCGAGGAATCACGTAGGAATGAGCAGACATGTTCCCTTGATTGCGCCCACCCGGCACCGGGCCTCCGCCAATTGGCCGATGCGCTCCGGGGCCAGCTCCGCTGTGCTCCGGGCACATGCTCCGTGCCAAGCTCCTCCCGTGATGAACCTGCGCCAGGATCCGGTGGCTTCGCTTTCCGCGTTGTCCTCCGTGCTCGACCTCGCCAATGGGCTGGAGGGGGAGAAGAGCCTGCTGACCGGCCTGTTCGCGCTGGAGCTGGCGCTGGACGGCGGCCTGTCCCGGGCCGACGCCCGGGCCGCCTTCTACGTGGGCCTGCTGCGCCACCTGGGCTGCACCGCCTACGCCGCCGAGGAGTCGCGGCTGGGCAACGACGTGCACCTGCGCCGCAACCTGCTGCGCGGGGACGCGGGCCGTCCCGACCATGTCGTGCGCTCGGTCCTGGACGCCAACTCCAGCCTGCCCCGCCGCGCCGCCGGACTGGCGCGCCTGCTGACGTCCTCGCGGCGACTGCGCTCGGAATGGTTCGCGGAGGCGTGTGGCGCGGCGCGACTGCTCGCCTCCGGACTGGGCCTGGACGCGCGGGTGCTCCAGGGGCTCGATGAGGCGTACGAGCGCTGGGATGGCGCGGGCGGCCCGCGATTGCTGGGCGGCACGGACCTGCACGAAGTCGGGCGCGTCGCGCAGGCGGCCCATGTGGCCGTCGTCTTCTTCGTCGGCTCGGGCACGGCCGTGGCGCAGGAAGCCCTCGCGCTGCAATCCGGGACGACGCTGGACCCGGCGTGGGCAAAGCGGGCCCTGGCCGCGACCGCCTCGCTCCAGACCTTGTCGGATGCACGCATCGAGGCGGCGGAAGCGTGCCTGCTCGAAGCGCCGCCCACCCTTGACGCCACCGCGCTGGCGATGACCTTCGGGGACTTCGCGGACCTGCAGAGCCCCTTCACCCGCGGGCATTCACGGCGCGTGGCGGAAGCATGCGCATCCGCCGCGCCCCGCCTGGGCCTGGACGCGGCGGCGCAGGCCACGCTCCAGCTCGCGGCATCCCTGCATGACCTGGGACACGTGACCCTGCCCACCGGCCTGTGGCTGCAACCCGACTGGTCCCGCTCGGACCGGGAGACGTCCCGGGCCCATGCCCACGCCACCGAGCAGTTGCTCACCGCCACGCCCATGCTGCGGGACGCTGCGCGGCTCGCGGGCGCGCATCACGAGCGACTGGATGGCGGAGGCTATCCCCGGGGCCTCGCGCCCGCGGGCCTGTCCCGCTCCGCGCGACTGCTCGCGGTGGCCGACGTCTGGGTCGCGCTCCAGGAGGAGCGGCCCCACCGTCCCGCGCGGGCCGTGGCCCTGGCGAAGCAGGTCCTGGAGGCCGAGGTGAAGACAGGCCGGCTGGATGCGGACTGCGTCGCGGTGGTGACCGGGACGAAGGATGTCCGGCGCGCCCTCGCCGCCGGCCCCACCTCCGCGCTGACGCCCCGTGAGGTGGACGTGCTGCGCCTGCTGGCGGGCGGAGCGACGAACAAGGAGATCGCCGGGAAGCTCGGGGTGTCGGACCGCACGGTGCAGCACCACACCATCCACATCTACGAAAAGCTGGGCGTGAGCACCCGCGCGGGCGCCTCCCTGGTGGCCGCGCGCGCGGGCATCGTGTGATCCGCCATCTGGCCGATGTGGGCCTGGGCACCTCGTGGTGCATTGGGCCCATGAACAAGCCCTTCCCCGTCGTCCCCTTCTTCACCACCCTGGCCGCGCTCGTCCTGTTGCAGGGCTGCGCCACCGCCACCGCGTGCCGGACCCGGCCCTCCGCGTCCCCAGGCTTCGAACGGACCGCCTCCGACGGCATGTGCCTGAGCAGCGTCCGCTGGGAGCCTCCCCAGCCGCCCGTGCGCGGCGTGGTGGTCCTCATCCACGGCCTGCGGGACTACTCCGACCGCTATGGCCGGCTCGCGGAAGCGCTTCAGGCCCAGGGCTTCGCCGTCGTCGCGCAGGACCACCGGGGCCACGGCCATTCCGGCGGTGACCGCCAGCGCCTGGAGTCGATGCAGCAGCTCGTGGATGACGTGGACGGCGTCGTCCAGGACGCCCGCGCACGCCACCCGGGCGTGCCGGTGATGGTCTTCGGCCACAGCATGGGCGGGCTCATCGCCACGCACTACGTGCTCCAGCACGCCTCCGACGTGTCCGGGCTCATCCTGAGCGGCGCGGGCATCGTGCTGCCGCCGGGGGTGTCTGGCTTCGACACGCGCCTGGCGAAGATCTTCGGCACCATCCTCCCCGGGCTGCCCGCGCAGGACCTGGACAGTCAGATGTTCCTGCACGACGGCCTGGAGAAGGAGCAATTCCTCGCCGATCCGCTCATCACCCACGAGAAGCTGCCCGCGCGCTCCGCCAAGGCGCTCATCGCCGGCATCGAAGCGCTGGATGGGAAGTTCCAGGACCTGAAGCTCCCGCTGCTGGTGGTGCATGGCGGCGAGGATGTCATCACCGCCATCGATGGCAGCCGCGCCCTGGTGGCGCAGGCCACGAGCACTGACAAGCGCCTCATCATCTACGAGGGTCAGCGCCATGACCTCGCGCACGAGCCCGACGCGGCGAAGGTCGTCGGAGACATCGTGGGCTGGGTGGACGACCACGTCCCGCCAAACGCCGCCGCAACCGCCGCCCCCTGACGATGGGAGCCGTCGAGAGGCCGACTCCCCCTGCGGATCAGGGCCCGACGAAGGCCACCAGGGCATCGCGGACCCAGGAGCAGCGCGCGGGCATCGCCGCGAGCCTCACGGACATCGTCGCGGAGCTCGCGAACGAGCCGGGCCAGCGCGAACGGGCCTGGGTTCTCTTCCACGAAGCCGTCGACGGCGGCGAGGGCATCGCTGGCAAGGCGCTCACCAACGTCGAACTGGTGGACTCGGTACGCGCGAGCGCCATCGCCCTGCGCGCGGGCCAGGCCGGACGCCAAGCAGGTCTCCAGAGATTCGTTCCCCCTTCCCGCGACCCGGGGTTCTCCGCAAGGACGCGCGCCTCGTGGAGCGCAGCCGTGGACCGCGACGTCGTGCTGAAGCGGACGCCAGGGCGGGTCCATGGGCAGCGGCGTCCGCCGGGGCCACTTCACGCCGAACCTGTCCGACTGTCAGACAAGTTTGCGCCAACTGCAGCCGGGGCCGCGCCGGACCGCCAAGGCGACGAGGGCGGTGGGCTCTCGAGTCCATGTCAGACGCCTCTGCTTGGATGGCAGAGGCTTTGGCGAGGAGGGTGATGGGGATGGAGCGGGTGGGACTCGTTGCGCAGGTGGAGGAGCAGCTCGAGCGCGAGCTGGTGCTGGGGCGGCTTCCGGGAAGTGGCCAGCTTGGCTCGGAGCAGAAGCTGGCGTGCCATTACGGGGTGAGCCGGGGCACCGTGCGCGAGGCGCTGCGGCGGTTGGCGGCGCGGGGCCTGGTGATGCAGCACCCCGGGCGCAAGGCGCGCGCGGTGGCGCTGGACGCGTCGCTGACGCTGGAGAACCTGGGCCTGGCGCTGCATGACGAGCGCTCCGCGGAGGGCCGGTGGCTGCTGGAGGGCTTCTTCTGCCTCAAGCGGCAGGTGTTGGTGGAACTGCTGGCCGACTGCTGCGCGAGGGCTTCCGCGGCGGACCTGGGGCTGCTGGCGGACGCGTGCTTCAAACTCTGGGACGCGGCGCGCTGGGAATCAGGCGCACGCTGCGCGCAGTTGGAATTCGACTTGCTGCGGCTGGCGGCCCGAGCGGCGGCCCGTCCCGGGCACCTGCTCCTCATCCAATCGCTTCGGCGAGCCCTGCGGGGCAGCGCGGCCCGGCTGCTGCTCCTCATGGGCGGCGAGTCGCTGCGCCAGTGGGCCTGCTGCGCGATGGGGGCCCTGCGAGAGCGTGACACGCGGGCGCTCCAACACACGCTGCCGGCGCTGCTGAAGGCGTGTGATGAGCAGGTGTTGGGGCAATTCGCGCCCGCCCTCCAAGACGAGCCACGGGAGGCCCGCCCCCGAGAAGAAGCGCGTGGCCCTGGCCGCCTCGCGCCAGCCGCCGAGGACACCATGGCGCTCGGAGGGGTACCTCGCCCATATACGCAGGCCCTTCCCGTGGAGCCAGACCGCGAGGCGTTCCGGGCTCCAGCCGCACCTGGTTTCAACCCCGGCGAACCTGGCGAGAAGAACGCCGGAGGGGACGAGCCAGGCTCCGCCTCGGGAAACCTGTCCGACTGTCGGACAGGTTGGGACGCTTCGTCCGCGGAGGGGAGGGCTTCCAGCCCGAGCCTCCCCCCACCGGCTTTCGCGTACCCACCTGAGGGGCGGTGCTCAAGGGTGGGCCGACCACTTCACGACGCCCAGAGCAAGTGCCCCCACCGCCGAGGCCGGCGGGCTGCGCGCTTCTGGAGCGTCCAGGACCTGCGCCCCAGGCCTGAGCGGTCACGGTTCTTCGCCACTGCTCGCGTCCATGCGGCTCAGGCCCCTCTTCTCCTGAGGAGGCACGCCTGCGTTGATTGACCTCGGATGCAGCCACTCGAGCCGGGTTTCCACACCGGATGCGTCAACGACCTTCTGGCGACCTGCTTGGACACAAGTCGGGCCCCCACCCTTTCGGAGCGGGCCGCTCGGCACCTGCTGAGCACCGCTGAAGCGACCTCCTCCTTCAGCGGTGCTCGACTTCTCACGGCGCGTACTTCCAGGTGGCCGTCACCGCCGGCTGGAAGCAGTGCACGTGGGCCTTCGTGGCGCTGGGAAGCTCCTGCACGACGCCCGCCCCGTAGCCCTGAGCGCGGCACCACTGGCTCACCTCCAGGCGCGAGCCCGGCACCGTGTAGTCACCCAGGTTGGACACCGGCCCCAGCACGGACTTCTCCACGTCCGTCTGGAGCCCGGAGTTGAAGCAGCCCACCCACGGCCGAGACGTCACCTCGAACACCTGCCCCGTGGTCCACCCCTGGCTGTTGCAGAAGCGGTGCGCCGCGGCAGTGCAGTGCGTGCCCGTCACCACCCGCTCATCCGTGCAGCCGGAGTGGATGCGCGCCAGCTCCTCGAACGTGACCGCCACGCTCTGGTGCTGGATGGGCGCGCACGCCACCGTCAGGTCCGTGGCCGTGGACGCCACTGGCACGCCGGCGAGCGAGATGGGCGGACGGTTGCTGACCAACTGCAGGATGGTGTCCCAGGTGTTGGAGGTGCTCGCCATCGCATCCCCCGCGCCCCGCTGCGCGCAGCCCCGGTGCATCGCGGACGCACACGCCTGCGTGTTCAGCGCCGCCACGCTGGTGCAGGCCGGTGCCTGCGCACTCATCGCGAACTGGCCCGCCGAAGGCGTGTGCTGGATGGCCTCCTCGCGGCAGTTCGCGCCATGCGCCGTCATGCAGATGCTCCGGTTTGAGCGCGCGTGCGTGAAGATGCGCACCTCGTCGATGGCACCCCGGAACGAACCCTCGCCATTCACCGGGCAGCGCTGCGCGTCCAGGTTCGCACCCGCGCCGATGTAGAGCGTCCCCGTGCCCAACCGGGCCGTTCCCGGCGCGACGGGCAGCGTGCGGTTCGTGGGCACGCCGTTGAGGTACTCGTTGAAGACGCCAGTGACGCCGTCCCAGGTGTACGCCAGATGGCTCCACTGCCCCACGGGCAGGGCGGGACTGAAGCCCAGCCGCACCCGCGTCCCATTGACGACCAGGGAGAAGTTCACCTGGTTGCCGGCCTCATAGATGATGTCCAGCCCCCCGGACTTCTGCATCAGGTAGCGGTACGGGTTGCCGGTGGTGCAACCCGTCTGGATGTCCGCGTCCGGCCGCACCGCGAACTCCACCGACAGGCCCCTCACGGACGCGCCCACGCCCGGCACCGTGCCGGAGGCGTCCGTCAGGTTCACCGCGAGCGCGCTGCCGCCGGGCACCATCAGCGCCTTGCCCTTGCCGTGCGGCTGCCACAGCGAATCCGTGGGCGCCGAGCGCGTCACCGCGTTGCCCGGGGAGATGGACGCGCCGCCCACCATGGTGCCCGTATAGAAGTGGCCGGACAGGTCCGGCGTGCGCGCCAGGTCGTACGCACCCGCGCGGGTGACCAGCTCGTTCATCGGCAGGAAGAGCAGGTGGAATGGATCCACCAGCTCGCCCAGTTCCACCTCGTTGTAGTCGCCCGTGTTGCTGCCGAAGAGCGCCAGCACGTCGTGCGTCTTCGTCACCGGCAGGTAGTGCGCTTCGTTGCTCTGGCCCGGGGGGAAGTTGCGCGACGGCAGGCGCTCCTGCTCGAAGTTCCACATCGGTCCGGAATAGAAGAGGTGCGCCAGGTCCATGCGGTCCGTGTTGATGGCCCCGTCGATGTGGTACGCGGTCCAGTTGGTGTCCGCGCCCACCAGGCTGACCGCCTCACGCCGCGCGCCGTCGGTGTACGTGACGGCGATGTAGACGAGGTTGCGTCCCTCGTGGTCCACCCAGGCGTACGCGCCCCGGACGAGCGCCCCGGACGTCGTGTCACCGAAGTCCTCGCCCGTGGCCGCCTTCAGGCGCTTCCACGCGAGCGGGTAGCGCTTCACGCCCGCGTTCGGGTCGTTGAACATCATCGACAGCGGACGCGGGGTGCTCCAACCCGTCCTCGCGCACGGCGTCGCGTTGTACGCGTACATCATGTGGTCGATGTTGCCGTTGTTCGCGGGCCCGCCCTGGTAGATGAGCAGCCGACCGTCGGACGTCATCGTCGGTTCGATGCCCCGGATGTCCGCGCCGGTGACGGTGGTGAGCTTTTCCAGCGCCCCCGTGGTGAAGGATGAGATCTCCGCCTGCGTCGTGAACGGCTGGGACACCCGCACGTCCACCGGACGGCGGCGGAAGATGTTGTCACCGTTGTACATCTGCGAATCGAAGAGGAACGGCTGATACACCGCGACGCCGCCCGAGAGCGTGTACGGCTGCGCCGGATTCGTGAAGCAGAACGCCAGCGCGTTCTCCCCGTCGTGCACGTCCACCGTCCTGCCCGTGGAGAAGGCCGCCGAGAACGACGGCAGGCCCGACGCGTCGTACGTCACCGCCTCCGGGCGGAACACCCGGGCGCGCCATGTGGTCGTCATCGTCGCCGCGTCCTCACGGACGTTCCCGATGAAGACGCGCCCATCCACCGTCGAGGAATGTCCGTTCGAGCCGAACGGCGTCCGGATGCGCGTGTTCACCAACGACGGGCGCCCCTCCGCGAACACCCCCGAGGGCACCACCGCGAGCGCCGCGCCGAGCAACGCCCCCAGGCTCCAGGTAAGTTTGTTTTGCATGGAAAGGAGGATAATCAAACCTCCCTCGCCTACCCAACCCCACCCGGCCCTCCGTCAGGGGTGGGGAAGGACGTCGCGCAGGAACCAGCGGGTCTCCTCCAGCACTTCGCCGTCGACGCCATGCGCGAGCGTGGGCAGCACGCGCAGCCGGACGCGGGCGCCGCGCGCTTCGAGCCCCCGCGCCGCCTCGTCGGAGAGCCGGGCGGGCATGACGGCATCGCGCGCGCCGTGCACGAGCAGCACGGGGACGGAGGTCATGTCCGCGACAGCGGGGGCGTCCTCGGCGAGCCGTCCGGACAGGGACACGACCGCCATGGGCGGCGGCTGACGGTGGAGCGCCAGCCACTGGGCCAGGATGGCACCTTGCGAGAAGCCGACCACGACCAGCCGCTCCGGGCCCAGGTCCCGCTCCGCGAGGGCGCCGTCGATCCACGCGGACACCTCCGCGCCCGCCTGCCGCACGCGCGCGGGACGGCTCTGCTCGGTGATGCCCTGGAGGCTGAACCACTGCCGGCCCGTGGTGGCGCCGTCGAACGGATGCAGGCCGTCCAGGACCACGACCTCCGCGTGCGGAACATCGGGGGCCAGTGCCCGCGCGATGGGGAGGAACGACTCCGCGCTCGCCCCCACGCCGTGCAGCAGCACCACCAGGTATTCGGCGCGGCCCGAGGACGGAGGGAGCGTGAGCACGCGCGCGGGCGTGGGGGACTTCGGGGCCATGGGCGTCTTCTCCGGGGAGGAAGGAGGGGTGCGGCCACAACCCGCTCCCAACAGCGCGAGCAGCAGGGCGACCACGAGGTGCGGGAGCATCAGCTTCGGGGCGTGGCCTTGGGCTCGCCGCCCACGCCCCAGTTCTCCGCCGGCAGTTCGCGCAGCAGGACGCGGATGCTCTCGCGGGGCACGCCAAGCACCCGCTCGGCCGCGTCGGTCAGCTCGCGGATGAGCGCCGCCTTGCGCTCAGGTGTCCGTCCGTCGAGGAGGGTGACGTCGATGATGGGCATGACCGGACTCTTGGCTCAGGAAGCGTTCGAAAGGTGCTGTAAAGCGCGCCCGCTGAACAGTCCCCGCGACCCCTTCCTCCAGGAATCGAACAAACTCTTGCGCTTTACTCGTTTTTCATACAAGTCCGCTTGAACCATTCCCGGACCGCCCTCCCGGTCCGGGCCAACCTTCGAGGGTGATTTGGCTTCGAGACCGAGCAGGACGCAGGGACTGTGGGCGCTGGGACTGGTGCTGGGGCTGACGGCGTGTGGCGGAGCCCCGGCCCCTACAACGCCCGACGCGGTGACGCCCGAGGCCCTGGTCGCGCAGGAGCAGTCGGCCACCGCGGCGCCGCTGGGCCGGACCATCTGGCTCAAGGCCTGTGCCACGCAGAAGTACGTGTCGGCGGACCGGAACATCCACGCCAACGCGCCGCTGGTCGCCAACCGCGACAGCTTCCAGGGCTGGGAGCAGTTCGTCGTGGGGGACGCGGGCAATGACTTCATCTCGCTGCGCGTGAGCGAGACGGGTCTCTACGTTTCGGCGGATCCGAACGCGGGCGGCCAGGTGACGGGCTTCCGCACGGCGGTGGGGGACTGGGAGCGCTTCACCTGGGTGCCCTTCCCGGACGGCACCGTGGCCCTGAGGGCGAAGAGCAACAACCTGTTCGTGTCCGCGGACGCCAACCAGGGCGGCACCGCGCCGCTGTACGCCAACCGCACGACGGCGGGCTGCTGGGAGGCGTTCTCCTTCGGCATCGTGGGCGGCGGCAGCGAGGACCGCTGGGTGCAGGTCTGGAGCGATGAGTTCGACGGCACCAGCTACAACACGGCCCACTGGGCGCCCAACACGGGCGTGCACGTGAACAACGAGCAGCAGCAGTACACGAATTCGCCCGACAACATCTCGGTGAGCAACGGCACGCTGAAGCTCACCGCGCGCCTGCAGTCCAACAACGGCTACCCCTTCACCTCTGGCCGGCTGGAGAGCGCGGGCAAGAAGGAGTTCAGCCACGGCCGCATCGAGGCGCGCATCAAGATGCCGGTGGGCCCGGGCCTGTGGCCGGCGTTCTGGCTCCTGGGCAACAACATCAACACGGTGGGTTGGCCGGCCTGCGGTGAGCTCGACATCATGGAGAACGTCGGCTACGGCGACTGGGTGTCCGGCGCGCTGCACGGCCCGGGCTACTCCGGCAACACGCCCATCAACGGCCGCTTCTACACGAACTCGTCCGTGAGCGACTGGCACGTGTACCGCACCGAGTACTCCACCTCGGACATCAAGTGGTACGTCGACGGCGCGCTGGTGAAGACCACGCTGCGCGGCGAGGTCGAGCGCTACGGCGCATGGGCGTACGACAAGCCCATGTTCATCATCCTCAACCTCGCGGTGGGCGGCGGCTATCCCTTCGGCGTCAACGGCGCCACGTGGCCCTACTACGGCGTGCCGCAGTCCACCCTGGACCTCATCCGCAACGCCCCCCAGACGATGGAAGTCGACTGGGTGCGCGCCTACCAGTGGCGGTAGTCCCCGCTTCCCGCCGGGCATGAGCAGGACGGGGAGTCCACAGTGGCTCCCCGTCCCCACCGCTCCTATCCTGCGGGGCATGCCGCTCCCGCCCCTGCTCCTCCTGGCCGACAGCGCTCCGTTGTTCTGGCGTGTGGAGGGGCGCCCCTTCCTGGACTTCGTGCGGGTGCTCACCGGCGCGGACCTGCGCGTGCCGCCCGTGCGCGCCGCCTACCTGGGCGCCTCCAACGGCGACGTGCCGGCCTTCTACGAAATCTTCACCGCGGCCATGGAGGGCATCGGCCTCTCGCACTGCCGGGCCATTCCCGCCGCGCCCTCCCCGGAGGACCTGGAGTGGCTGAAGGGTGCCGACGTCCTCCTCCTCGCGGGCGGCGACCCGCGCGTGGGCTGGGAGGCCTTCCAGGCGCACGGGGTGGACGCGCTCCTGCGCGAGCGTCATCAGGCGGGCGCGGTGCTGATGGGCGTGTCCGCGGGCGCCATGCACCTGGGCCTGGGCGCGTGGTGCGACGACCTGCCCCAGGAGGGCGAACCCTTCCCCACGTTGGGCCTGGCGCCGTACCTCATCAGCGTGCACGAGCCCGCCGACTGGCCGGGCCTCAAGCTCGCGGTGCGGCAGGCGGGATTGCCCACGCGGGGGCTTGGCATTCCGCAGGGGGGCGCGGTGCTGTTGCACGCGGACGGCAGCGTGGAGCCCGTGCGGCAGCCGTTGGTGGACGTGTCGCTGGACGTGGAGGGCCGGCTGCATGAATCGCTGCTGCTGCCTCCCGCCACGCCCTACCGGGGGGATGCGCCCGACGCGCCGGTGGACCGGAAGACGCTCCAGTAGGTCCCCAGCAGGTCCATGAGGCTTCACGCGGTCCGCGGTTGGATTCACGCCCCTGCCGGGGCACACCTTCGAGGAACAACCATGGCAATCAGACCGGGCACGACCGTGGGAGCATGGGCACTGGTGGCGGGGCTGACCGCCTGCGCGGGAGCGCCGGTCGCGCCCCAGCGCGAGGAAGCGGTCCGCACGAAGGACGGCTGGGTCCGGGTATGGGGCGACGAGTTCAACGGCACGGCCGTGGATGCCTCCAACTGGATCATCACCACCAACGTGCACGTGAACGACGAGCAGCAGCAGTACACGACGTCGCCGGACAACGTGTCGGTGGGCGGCGGCACGCTGAAGCTCACCGCGCGCCTGCAGTCCAACAACGGCTATCCGTTCACCTCCGGCCGGGTGGAGAGCGCGGGCAAGCGGGAGTTCCGCCACGGCCGCGTGGAGGCGCGCATCAAGTTGCCGGTGGGCCCGGGGCTGTGGCCGGCGTTCTGGATGCTGGGCAGCGACATCGCGAAGACGGGGTGGCCGGCGTGCGGTGAGCTGGACATCATGGAGAACGTGGGCTTCGGGGACTGGGTGTCCGTGGCGTTGCATGGCCCGGGCTACTCCGGCGACACGCCCATCAACGGCCGCTTCAACCCGAGCACGCCGGTGAGCGAATGGCACGAGTACCGCGTCGACGCCTCGCCCACGGACATCCGCTGGTACATCGACGGGGCGCTGGTGAAGACCACGACGCGCGCGGACGTCGAACAGCACGGCGCGTGGGCATTCGACAAGCCCCTGTTCATCATCCTCAACTTCGCGGTGGGCGGCAGCTATCCCTCCGGCGTCAACGGCGCGAAGGAGCCCTACTTCGGCGTGCCGCAGGCCACCGCGGACCTGCTGCGCCAGGCGCCCCAGACGATGGAAGTGGACTGGGTGCGCGTCTCCCAGCGGCGGTAGGAGGGCCTACAGCGCCCCACTCGCACGAATCTCCGAAACCGTTTCTGATTTCCCGGGTTGAAGTGTCCGTAGAGGACCTGCCCCCGTTTTTCGGAGCCCGCGTGCCCCCATTTCCTGAAACCCCGAGCCGCTGGCTGCTGCTCGGGTTGCTGCTGGGGTTCGCGACCCCGGCCGGCGCCAAGCCTGGCGGCCCCGGCCTCTTCTGCGCCGAGTACCCCACCACGCCCGCCTGCCAGGGCACCCAGCCCGCCTGCACCTACTGCCACGTGGCCCCGCCCCAGCGGAACGCGTACGGCGCCGCGCTGGAGGCCTGGCTGCTCCCCGGCAGACCGCGCCCCCTCTCCGACGCGGACTTCGCGCAGGCGCTGCCCGCCGCGCTCCGCGCCATCGCCAACGAGGACACCGACGGCGACAAGGCCCCGAACCAATTCGAAATCGAGCAGGGCTCGCTGCCCGGCGACGCCCGAAGCGTCCCGCCCAGCGGCATCTGCGGCGGCGGGGACAACCCCCAGTTCAAGGTCTGCCAGTACGACACGCGCTTCGTGTACCGCCGGCTGCTGAGCGACTTCTGCGGCGTGTCCCCCACCTATGCGCAGCTCCAGGCGTTCCTGGCGCTGGGCACCGAGGACCTGAAGCGCGCCTTCATCGACCAGGAGCTGGACCGGTGCCTCCAGTCCGACTTCTGGCGCGGCAAGCACGGGCAGCTCTGGAAGGTGGCCCACCCGAAGATCCGTCCCGTGGGCTCCATCAAGTCCGGCGAGGACGCGGGCCAGATTCCCCTGGCCGACTACTACGACGACTACGCCCTCTTCACCTGGTCCCAGACGGATGACCACGACGCCCGCGAGGTGCTCACCGCCCGCTACTTCGTGAAGCGCTCGGGCGCGAACCCCACCACCTACGCGTCCGTCAACACCCTCGCCTCCCAGACGGTGGACGCCGCGCACCGCGCCGGCAACATGACGAGCGCGTGGACGCTCACCTCGTTCGTGATGTTCACCGCGCTGCCTCGCAACGCCGCCTCGCAGATGTACCGCGCATACCTGGGCCTGGACATCGCGAAGCAGGAGGGCCTGCACAGCGTCACCAATGAGCCCCGCGACTACGACGCCAAGGGCGTGAAGGCCGAACAGTGCGCCGCGTGCCACGCGACGCTCGACCCGCTGTCGTACCCCTACCGCAACTACAACGGCATCAGCGGCGCGCTGTCCAACCGCTACCTGCCCAACCGCCTGGAGCTGCTGTTCCCCAACGACGTGGAGACCCTGAAGCAGACGCCGGAGAAGGGCGTCATCCTGGGCCAGCCCGTCAACGACCTCCTGGAGTGGGCGCAGATCGCGAGCAACAGCGACGCCTTCGCCATCTCCACCGTGACCGACTACTGGAAGCTGCTCCTCGGCCACGCGCCCACGCCCGAGGAGAACGAAGAGTTCGTCCGCACGTGGAAGGCCCTGCGCACGACGCACGACTACCGCGTGCAGAAGATGCTGCACGACCTGATCCGCACGGAGGCCTACGGTGCGCCCTGAACGCCTGCTGCTCACCTGCCTCCTCCTGACGGGCTGCTCCGACAAGCTGCCCATCGCCGTCGACCTGGGCCCTTCGGATGCCGGCGGTGGCGTGGCGCCCTCCTACGATGGCGGCGTCGCCAGGTCCCAGAAGGGCAACCTGCGCTTCAAGGGCCCCGAGCGCCTGACGCTCGACCTGGCCTCCGCGCTGGAGCTGCCCGTGGCGTCCGTGTGCAACGAGCTGGGCCAGTACCCGTGCCTGAACGTGCACGGGGTGTCCCTGGGCGGCGTGGACCCGTACGCGCACAGCGTCTATGAGACGGCCCCGGTGACGGGCGCCGCCGCGCCGATCGCCGTGGAGCGCACCGTGCTCTCCGCCTGCAACGCGCGCATCGCCCAGGACCTCAACGCGCCGGCCACCGCGGTGGTGTTCAAGGACGTGGCGCTGACGAACGGGAAGCTCAATGACCCCACGAGCCCCGCCGTCGCCACGGCCCTGTCGTCCCTGGTGCGCCGGGCGTGGCTGCGCGACCCGACCCAGGAGGAGCGCGACACGCTGGTGCAGCTGGCGCGCGACGTGGAGGCCACCGGCACGCCCAACCCGGGCGTCGCCTGGATGCAGGCCGCGTGTCTCGCCGTCTTCTCTTCCGCCGAAGCCGTCTTCTACTGAGGAATCCCGTCCATGACCCTCGAACACACCGGTCGGCTGTCGCGTCGGGAGATGCTGCGCGCGTTGTCGCTCTGCGCGGCGGGCTCCGCCACCCTGGGCCCCCTCCTCTCCGGCTGCCGTGAATCCCTCCAGACGCCCGAGGCGCTGGAGAAGCTGGGCCGCAAGCGCGACGCGCTCGACGGCAAGCCGAAGTTCCTCATCGTCATCGGGGCGGCGGGAGGCGCGTCCATCGTCGACAGCTTCCTCGCCGTGCGCCAGTCCGAGTCCGTCAACGCGGGCGCGCTCAACACCTTCCCGGACGCGCAGGTGCAGTCCGTGGCGGGCAGCCCCTTCCGCGCGGTGAAGTACAGCAACAGCCGCCTGGGCAGCATCCCCATCCCGGTCAACACCGACCAGCTGGCGTTCGTGAAGAAGCACATGAACGACATGCTGGTGGCCACGTCCGTGGGCACGTCGGTGAATCACAACATCGCGCAGAAGCGCTCGCTGACGGGCAACGCGGCCTGGAGGGGGCGCACGCTCCAGGAGGCCGTCGCGCTCCAGTGGGGCGCCAGCATGCCGCTGCCCAACGTCAACATGGGCACCGGCGGCTACTCCGAGCGCGGCACCGACGGGGACCTGCCCCTGTCCTGCTTCGGGGAGACCGTGGTGAACCCGTCGCTCTGGCCCCTGGGCCTGGACGGCTCGCGCGGCATCGCCAACGCCCCGTCGAAGGACGTCATCGCGCTGGCGCGCTCCACGCGCAACGCCCTGGATGAGAAGTCCATCTTCGGCCGCACCTTCCAGGACAGCGCGGCGCTGAAGCGCTGGAACGAACAGCGCGGCGTGCAGCAGCCGAAGCTGGAGGGCATGGACCTCATCACCCGGCTGAACATCCTGCCCAACGCGCCGCCGCAGATCCCCCTGGCGCAGTACGGGCTGGACAGCTCGCCGGACGGGGCGCGGCTGCGCGCGGCCTTCCCCGCGTTCTTCACCGACCCGGTGGAGGGCCAGGCGGCGCTCGCGTTCCTCCTGCTCAAGTACCGGGTGTCCGTGTCGGTGACGCTGGGGCCCGACTTCAACGTCGCGGTGGGCGGGCAGAACGGCATCGCCAACCCGCCGCTCGCGTTCGACATCAGCCACAACGACCACCGGGGCGGCCAGGCCTTCATGTGGGCGCGCATCCTGGGCGCGGTGGATTCGCTCATCGGCCTGCTCAAGTCGGAGCCGTTCGATGCGGCGACGGGCGAGTCCATGTGGGACCGCACGATGATCTACGTGGCCACGGAGTTCGGCCGCACCCGCCCGCGCCCCGCCAACGCCACCGAGTTCGGCTCCGGCCATGACCTCAACAACGGCTTCCTGCTCCTGTCCCCCATGGTGAAGGGCAACACCGTCCTGGGCGGCATGGACCCGAACACCACGCTCACCTACGGCTTCGACGCGCGCACCGGGCAAGCGCAGCCGGGAAAGATGACCTCCAACGAACCGGACATCTTCTCCGGCGTCCTCACCGCCATGGGAGCCGACCTGGGAGGCAGCGGCCTGCCGGACGCGAGCGCCTTCAAGCGCGCCTGACGCCAGGGGCCGGGCGGGGAAATGCAAAACAATCCGCCGGCCAGCCTTCCCCGTAAAGGGACGGGAACATCCGTTCTCCGAGGGGGCTGGTCATGGCGGTCCAAGGCATTACGGGAGGCGGAGGGTTCGCCTCTTTCACGAGGGTTCCCGCGGGGGAGCCGAAGGCGGTGCCGGTGCGTCCGGCCGCTGTTCCGGGGACGTCCCCCACCGTGCCCACGCCGGGCGTGCTCCAGGAACGCACCCGCGACGGCTTCACGTCGGCGCCCGCCTCGTCGCGGCGGATGGACCTGCTGGGGGGGGGGCCATCCACGACCAATGCAACCTCATCGGTCGGGACGACGCCGGCCACCCCGGGCCCCAGGGCCGCCATGGCGCCCGCGGCCCAGACGGTGCGGGGCACGACGCCCAAGGACGAAGGCGTCTCACTGCCCTTCCGCGCGGACCTGACCGCCCTGCGCACGAGGATGAAGGGGCAGGTCCCGACCGAGGCCCAGGTGCTGGAGGAGATCAACGCCCAGTACCAGCGGAGGCACCCTGGCGCGCCGAAGATGGAGTGGGTCGGCACGAAGCCCTCGGACAAGGCGCTCTGGGAGGATGTCCAGAAGGGCTTCATCGTGGTGCAGGTCCGTGACACCACGCTGAAGTCCGTGGACGCGAAGACGGCGGCCGGACGCGACGCCTTCGCGAAGAAGTTGCCCCCGGAGGAGCGGGCCTCGCTGGAAGCGGAGGTGGATCGCCGCTACGGGCAGAAGACGCAGAGCAGCGACAAGCCCGCCACGCCGGAGGAGAAGGCCTACCGGGAAGCGCTGCGCCAGGACCTGCTGAAGCAGCGCCAGGCCCTGGAGGGCGTGCCCCCGCACGTGCGCGACTTCCTCATGGGCCAGGATATCCCCTCCGGCACCGTGGATCCGGAGACGCTGAAGCGGGTCGCCGCGAAGCTCTCCACCCTGTCGCCCGAGGAGCTGGCGGACTACGCGAGCCGGGTCACCGGCAACACGACGGACCTGGGCGCCTTCGAGGCGTCCGTGGACCGCTACCGTCAGGAGCGCACCGAGCGCCTGGACGCGGCCGACAGCCTGCGCCAGTTGCAGACGCGGCTGACCACGCCCGCGCAGGTGTACTCGGACTACAACGCGTACCGCGCGCTGGTCGACTCCAACGAAGGACTGTTCGTCACGGGCTCGCAGGCGGCCGTCCTGGAGGACAAGCTCAAGGCGGAGCTGCCCCAGCACGGGTTCGCGGACATCCCCGCGTACGAGAAGTCCCTCAAGGACTTCCGCGCGGGCTTCGAGCAGGAGGCGCGGGCGCTGGGAGAGGCGCAGCTCACCCGGTACGCGCACGACCTGTTCGCGGCGGAGTCGCGCTACGCGGATCCAACGGCGCTCAACGAGGCCCTGTCACCGGCCCGGGAACTCTACGCGCAGGCGAAGGCGATGCGCGCGAAGGCGGACCTCATCGAGCGTCCGCCCAACGCGTCCGTGGCCCGTCCCCAGGGCGACGTCGCGAAGCTCCGCGCGGACGCCAACAGCCTCGTCTTCAAGGCGGAGGGCCTGCTCAAGAACCTCGCGGAGCGCCACCCCCTGCTCGCGCGGGACCAGAAGTTCGCGCAGCAGCTGGCCCAGGCGTCACCGGGAGAGACCGCGCAAATGCTGAAGGCCCAGGTGGATCAGCGCCGTCAGGACATCGCGACGACGCGCGCGAAGCTGCGCGATGATCCGCAGTTCCTCTACGGGCTGGACAACCTGCTCGCGGCGTCGCGCTCGGCGCAGGGCCTCCTGCCCGGCTCGCTGCCGGCGCGGATGATCGACGACCACGTGCGCGGCAAGCAGGGCGAGCAGGTGCTGAAGGACGTGGCGGTGGCCACCGTGCTGGTGGGCGCGGGACTGTTGTCGGGTGGCGCCGGCATTCCCGGCCTCGTCGTGGCGGGGGTGTCCGCGGGCGTGGGCGTGTACCAGGCGAAGGAGGCGTTGGATGAGTACCAGTCCGGCGTCGCCGCGAACAACACCGGCCTGTCCTCGCAGGAGCCGTCCTTCGGCTGGGTCGTGCTCGCGATGGCGGGCGCGGCGGCGGACCTGGGAGGCGTCGCGAAGGCGGCGCGCGTGTTCGACGCGATGAAGGACGCGGTGCGGGAGTTCAACGCCTCCAAGGACCTGGTCAAGCTGGACCTGCGACTCAAGGCCGTGCCGGGGATGACCTCGCCGGTGCGTGCACAGGTGCTGGACGCGGCGAAGAACGAGGCGCGCCTGCAACAGCAGGTGAAGGGACTGCTGACGCGCGGCGGACCGCTCCAGGTGGGCGAAGGCGTCGCGCCGGATGCGCGGCTGGGAGAGCTGTCCGGCGTGGCTCGCTCACTGGCGGAGCGGGGCGAGGACTCCTTCGGGCGGTTCATGCAGGAGCTGAAGACGGGCCAGCTCATCGAAGGGGAGCCCTCCCCGGCGGCGATGAAGCGGCTCAAGGAGGTCTACGAGGAGGGCGTGCAGGAGGTGAAGCAGGCCCGGAAGGCCGCGGAGACGAAAATCCTGGGGGGCCTGGAGGACACGAAGCCGGCCACGACGCCCAAGGCCTCTCCGACTCCTGGGAAGGTCCCGAAGCCGGAGGTCCCCCGGACGCCGGAGGTGAAGACGCCCACGAAGCCCGTGCCGCCCGCGCGGCTGAGCCAGAAGCAGGCGTTGGAGGAGTACAAGAAGATCACCGACCGGTTCGCCGTCGACGACGACTTCGCCCCGGAGGCCATGCGGGCGCAGGTGCTGGGCACCTTCGAGAAGGCGGGCGGCGACCCGGAGATGGCGCGGTCCCTGAAGGCGCTGAGCCAGCAGGACCCGTCCGCGTTCAACAAGGCCTTCGCCAGCGATCCTCCGGGCGTGCTCTTCGAGCTGGGCACTTCGAAGAACCCGGAGCTGGTCCAGTACACGCGCAAGGTCCTCGCGAACACGGTCAACGGCACCGTGCGGCCGCAGGACATGAAGAGCGCGCTGCGCGACGCCAGCTTCCTGTCCCAGCTTCCGCCTTCCGGTCCAGTGCGGGAGATCACCGATGGCTACGGCGCCAGCGGGCGCATCTTCACGGGCGAGCGCGACGGCAAGTCGCTCGTCTTCAAGGTCGACAACCAGGTCGACCTGGTGTTCCGGGACCCCGCCTCCTACGAGGTCGACCGCACGGTGCGAGCGCTGGAGTCCTACGGAGGCCCGAAGTACGAAGGGCAGTTCCGCGTCATGGATCCGAAGACGGGGCTCTGGCGACAGGCCGTGGCCATGGAGAAGGTGGAGGGAACGAACCTGGGTGCCCTGCGGGACCTCCAGGCCGCCGGCAAACCCCTGCCCTTCCCCATCACCGAGCGCCACGCCGAGGCCCTGAAGAAGCTGGAGGACTCGCTGCGCCGCGACGGCGTCCAGATCACCGACGTCAACTGGGGCGACTTCATGCTGACGAACGACCCCAAGCGCCCGCTGGTGCCCCTGGACATGCTCCCGGTCCAGGGCCGGCTGCCCGACACGGGCCTCAAGGGCCCCGAAGGACGCAGCGTGGGAGACGCCCTGCGCGAGCTGCTCACCCCCCCTTCACGCAAGCCCTGAACCCGGCAGCCTCGCCCACAGCACCGTGGCGTTGGGCCGGGCGGGCTCCGGGGTGATGCCCAGCTTCTTGAAGTCCTGCGAGTAGCGCGACCCCTTGAGCACCACCGCCCGGCGCGCCACGCGCCGGGCCTCCTCCACCGTGGCGCGCGTCAGCGGCGAGTAGTCCGCGTGGCGGCGCAGCGTCTCGAACGCGACCGAGGACTTGCGCTCGCGCTCGAACATCGGGTCGAAGAGCACCACGTCGAACGCGCCGTCCGGAAACGCGCGCAGGGCTTCCGCGGCGTCCGCGTGCACCACGTCCACCGCGCACGCGGCGGGATGGCGCGGCAGGCCCGCGAGCCCGTGGTGCACCAGCAGGTAGAGCGCCGGACTCTTCTCCAGCGCGGTGACGCGCCCCGAAGGCCCCACCAGCCGCGCCGCCACCTGCGCATCCGCGCCCAGGCCCAGCGTGCAGTCCAGCACGCGCTCGCCTTCGCGCAGCCCCGCGATGCGCAGCAGCATGTCCTCCGGCACGCCCGCATCCAGTTGCTTCACCCGCAGGTGCGCGAGCCCCGGGGAGAAGCGAAGCGACCCCTGCGCGTCCACCAGGGACACCGCGGTGGACTCGAAGACAACGAGCGCATCCGCCATGTCGGTGAGCAGCTTCTTCAGGGGCAGCTTGTGGTGACGCTCCACATAGGGCACCCCCACCGACCCCGCCGCCTCACGCGCACGCTGTGCGAGCACCCCGTCCACCCGGTCCGACGTGGTGACCACCAGCGCATGGCGGAGAGACGACCCGGGGGGTTCGGACGACGGCCCGGACGAAGACGCGGACGACGGTTCAGACGATGCGGGCATGGCGGGTCGTGGAGCCTACCTCGCGCGTGCGAACCGTCCTGCGTCTGTCACCCGCACGGCACCACCCCTCCCCCCAGGGGCATGGTCCCGCATGGTGTTGCGCCTTAACTCTTGGACCGCGAGCAGGGATGTCACGGAAACCCTGTTCGTACGGCCTTGCTGGTTCAAGGAGGCAGAGGGGGAAGAAGACATGCGACGCCACCGGATGGCCCATGCGGGCGTGCTGCTGTTCGGCGTGACGGGGCTCCTGGTGGGCATGGGGCTGACGCGCGCGGTGCCGGACACCGCCCCCGCGCTCCGACCGATGCTCGACCCGCCGCTGGCGTCCCCCACGGGGACGGGACCGCGCGCGCTGGCGCTGGGCGACTTCGACGCGGATGGCCGCCTGGACGTCCTCACGGCCAACCACCGCGAGGGCAATGTGTCGCTGCTGCGGGGCCTGGGGGATGGGACGTTCGCGGCGCCGGTGGACTCGGCCACCGGCCTCATGCCCACCGCCGTCGCGTTGGGGGACTTCAACGGGGATGGCCGCCTGGACGCGGTCACCAGCAACTTCGTCGGCACGGTGTCGGTGCTGCTCGGCCGGGGTGATGGAACGTTCCTGGCCCGGACGGACCTCGCGGTGGGCCGGGAGCCTTCGTCGGTCGGCGTGGGCGACTTCAACGGCGATGGCCTGCTGGACGTGGTGACGTCCAACGGGCTCACCGACTCCGTGTCGGTGCTGCTGAGCCACGGCGATGGGACGTTCGCGCCCCGGAAGGAGGCCCCCACCGGCACGGGGCCCTTCGGGGTGGCGGTGGGCGACTTCAATCACGATGGGAAGGTGGACCTCGTCACCGCCAACTTCGTGGACACGGTGTCGGTGCTGCTCGGCCACGGGGACGGGACGTTCGCGTCTCGCGTGGACTACCGCACGGGCAACTCGCCCTATTCGGTCGCGGTGGGGGACGTGGACGGCGACGGGGCCCTGGACCTCATCACCGCGAACTTCCTGGACCGGAGCGTGTCCCTCCTGCGCGGCACGGGCACCGGTGCGTTCCAGCCCCGCTCGGACTTCCCGGTGGAGGGCGGGCCGTACGCCCTGGCGACCGGGGACTTCGACGGCGACGGTGCCCTGGACCTCGCCACCGCGAACTTCTTCGAGGACACCGTGTCCGTCCTGTCCGGCCGGGGCGACGGTACCTTCGGCGCGGCCACCCGCTTCGCCACGGGAGACGGGCCCTACGCGGTCGCGGCGGGCCGCATCAACCACGACGCGAAGCCGGACCTCGTGACCCCGAACGCGCGGGGCCGTGACGTCTCCGCGCTGCTGAGTGCTCCCACCCCGAACGTGGCGGTGGACCTCACCGGGCCCCAAGCCCGGGCCGCACCTCAAGCAGGACCTCAGGGCACGGGGACCGCCGATTCAGGCATCATGGGCCGCGAAAGCGAACCGCTGCCCGAAGCATTCGGAGGTCCCCCTGCTGAACATCCTTCCGAACCCCGATGAGGCGCTCGGCGCGACCAACCCGCTCCTCCTCACCGTCGAGCACCTGCTCAGCGATGAGGAGTGCCTCGCGCTGATTGAGCGCATCGAGGGCGTGGGGCCGACGGCGGCGCCCATCACCACGTCCGCGGGCTTCGTGATGCGCCCCGACATCCGCAACAACACCCGGGCGATGTTCGACGACGCCGCGCTGGCGACGACGCTGTTTGAACGCATCGCGCCCCACGTGCCGCTCCGGCTGGAGCGCGAATGGGAGGCGTGCGGGACGAACGAGCGGCTGCGCTGCTATCGCTACGACGTGGGCCAGTACTTCGCGCCGCACCACGACGGCGCCTTCGTGCGCCACCGCGACGAGCGGAGCCTGCTCACCTTCATGGTCTACCTGAATGAAGGCATGCATGGCGGCGCGACGAACTTCTTCTCGCTCGGCCACTCCGTGACGCCCAGCCGGGGCACCGCCCTGCTCTTCAACCACCACCTGCTTCACGAAGGCGCGGAAGTGACAGAGGGCCGCAAGTACGCGCTCCGCACCGACCTCATGTACCGGCGCAGGGGCGCGTGACGGAAGCCGCCCCGGTGCCTCCTACCGGGAGCGCTTCAACTTCGACCACATCAGGCCGACGAAGGTGTCGGGCGCCGGCTCCTCGCGCATCAACTCCGCGTCCTCGTAGCCACGCGCGGGAGGCGGAAGGGCCCGGGGCACCTGGGGCAGCGGCAGGGGCTCCGACCAGGACAGCCCCTGCGCATGGCGCTCCATCACCTCCGCGAACGAGCGCCGGGGGGTGGTGCTGGAGGAGATGGCCGCGGTGCTCTCCACCCGCTGGAGGGCCCGGATGCGGAGGACGACGCTGGCGCCCTCGGCCCGCGAGATGCCCGTCACCCGTCCGATTGGACCTCGCGGTCCCCGTCCCTGGCCCATCGGCATGCCTCCCGTCGCGGGACAAACGTAGCGCTGGCCCGCCTTCCCGGCCACTGCCCGGGCCTCCGGAAGGGCGCGGGACGGCCCGTTCGCCCACCTGTGGCCCCAGGATTCAACAATCGCTGAAACCGCCCCCGGGGGTCCCGCGTACCAGGGAGGAGCGCCCACCCCGGGCGCGTCCGGAGGCCCGCGTCCATGTCGTCCGCCCCAACCGTCTCCCCCCTCGCCCGCCGCGCGCCAAGGACGGTGGCGCGCAGGCTGTGGCCCGTGGCGCTGGTCCTGCTCGCGGCGTTGAGCGCGTGCACCGAGGCGCGTGGCGCCGCATCCGGCCCCACCGCCCCTTCCGTCGAAGCCGCGCAGGTGAAGGACGGACGCAAGTACACGAAGCCGTCCGACGAGGAGTTGCGGCGCACCCTGTCGCCGACCGTCTATCAGGTGACCCAGAAGGAGGGCACCGAGCCGCCCTTCCGCAACGCCTACTGGAACCACCACGAGGAAGGGCTCTACGTGGACGTGGTCAGCGGCGAGCCCCTCTTCTCCTCGCGCGACAAGTTCGAGTCCGGCACCGGCTGGCCCAGCTTCACCCGCCCGCTGGCGAAGGAGCACGTGGTGGAGAAGCGCGACAGCAGCCTGGGCATGGTGCGCGTGGAGGTGCGCTCCAAGGACGGTGACTCCCACCTGGGCCACGTCTTCGAGGACGGGCCGGAGCCTACCGGCCTGCGCTACTGCATCAACTCCGCGTCGCTGCGCTTCATCCCCGTGAACGAGCTGGCCGCGAAGGGTTACGGGACATGGCTGCCGGCCTTCGGTCGCAAGACGTCCAACGAGCCTCAGGGCGCGGTGGCCCCCGCCGCGGGCGCGGTGGTGCTGGCGGCGGCGAAGGCCCCGACGGAGGCCACCACGGAGACGGCATACCTGGCGGGCGGATGCTTCTGGGGCATGGAGGACATCCTGCGGAAGATCCCCGGAGTCATCGAAACGGAGGTCGGCTACACGGGCGGCGCGAAGACGTCCGACCGCCCCACGTACGAGGACGTGCACCTGGGGACGACGGGACACGCGGAGGCGGTGCGCGTCGTCTTCAATCCGAAGCTGCTGACGTACGAGGGGCTGCTGGAGAAGTGGTTCTTCCGCATGCACGACCCGACGACGCTCAACCGCCAGGGCAACGACGTGGGCACGCAGTACCGCTCCGCCCTCTTCTACCTGTCGGACGCGCAGAAGAAGACGGCGGAGGCGGTGAAGGCCCGCGTCAACGCGTCGGGCAAGTGGCCCCGTCCCGTCGTCACGCAGATCGCCCCCGCGGGCGAGTGGACCCCCGCCGAGGGCTACCACCAGGACTACCTGGTGAAGAATCCGGGCGGCTACACCTGCCACTACCTGCGCGACTGATGCGCACCCGGCAGGGGCCCGTGCGCAGCAAGCATCATGGGGCGCGGTCGTGGACCTCGAAGGTCATCCCCGCCTTGCGCAGGCGCTCCACCAGCACCATACCCATGGCGGACGCGGGCGTGAGGACGCCGCCCCGTTTGGGAAGGGTGTCGAAGGCAAGGCACAGCGCGGACTCCGCGAGCATGCGCGACGTCGCCGCGTAGCCCGGGTCTCCCTTCGCCGCCACCTTGCCCTCCACCTTCACCCGCTGGCCGCTCTTGGGTGAGAGGCCCTCGCCCAGCATCCGCACCTCGAAGCGGCCGCTCTCGCGAATCTTCGCGGACGGCCCCTGCCCGGGCGCGGGCAGCACGTGCTTCTCCAGCAGGCCGCGCACCGCGTCCACGCTCGAGGCAGCCATGAAGGCTCCCAGCCCCGCGGTGGTGGACGCCGCCAGCGCGAGCCCCTTGGCGCCGGGACCGAAGTCGGTGACCTCCGCGTAGAAGAAGTCGCGGCCCCACGGGAAGCCCAGGAGCGCGTTGGAGCGCCGCACGACGCGCGTGTTGACGGAGGCCATCACGAACGGCGCCGTCCACCCGCCGGTCTCCGGGCTCTTGCGCACGGTCATCTGGTCGCGCTCCTCCTTCGTGCCACGGCCGGGCTCGGGGTCCAACGCGTGGGCGCTCGTCAGCACGCGGCGCAGCGCCGGCTCCGCCTTCACCGCGTCGAACGTGTCCATCATGCTGGCGACGGTGCCGCCGCTGAAGCCGCCGCGCATGCGCGTCAGGTGGTAGCGCACCTGGTCGCAGTGGCCGCCGTGCCGCTCGCGCATGTAGTCCTGGACCATGAGGACGCCCAGGTCGGAGGGGATGGAGTCGAAGCCGCACGTGTGGACGATGCGCGCCCCGCTCTCCCGCGCCTGCGTGTCGTGCGCGTCGATCATCTTGCGCATCCAGTGCACTTCACCGGTCAGGTCGCAGTAGTCCGTGCCCGCGCGGGCGCACGCGGCCACCAGCTCGCTGCCGTAGCGGTTGTAGGGCCCCACCGTGGAGATGACGACGCGCGTGCGCGCCACCATCGCATCCAGGGAGGCGGCGTCCTTCGCGTCCGCGATGACGACCGGCAGCGCCGCGCACGCGGGATTCAGCCGGACCAGCTCCGCGCGGACCTGCTCCAGGCGGCCCGCGTCCCGTCCGGCGAGCGCCCACTTCGCGCCCTGCGCGTCCCGGGACTGGGCCAGGTATTCCGCCACCAGCCGGCCGGTGAACCCCGTGGCACCCCACAGGACGATGTCGAACTCGGTCTTCTTCTCGCGGGCCATGAAGTCTCCAGGTACCGGCAGCGGATGCCCCGGGTGGACGTCCCGGCCACGTCCTCACGACGCGGGTACGAAGTTGTGACCGCCGCATCCGCGGCGACAAGGTGTACGTGTCGTTGAAGAGGTCCCCACCCTGGACCTGCTCCGGCGGGGCCGGGGGCCCATCGCGTAGTCGGACCCTCCATGTGAGCGCAAGCGGGATTGCGTGGGCAGGGAATCCACCTGTACGTCACACCACACCCGCGCCGCCCGGCGTCACGAGCGCAATCGCAGACGGATGGGACCGCGCGCGGTGGACGCGTCCACCACCCGCCCGCCCTGGACGATGTCCAGCACCCCACGCGCGACGAGCCTGCGGGCCGCCTCGCGCACGGGCTCCATCCGGGAGCGCCATTCCCC
>NZ_RAWD01000117.1:0-26220 GCF_003612065.1 Corallococcus sp. CA047B | reverse complement strand
ATTCGGGGGGAGGGGGTTGCGTCATGGATTGGGCGGTGCAACGGGACGCCCGTGGGCTTTCATCCCGCACGGTTCCCCGCCTGCCGGTGCGCGGGGATGGGTAGGATTTCGCGCCATGGCATCCGGTCCCCGCGTCCTCCTCGTCGCCGAGCGCTTTCCCCCCGACATCGGAGGGCTGGCGCGCAGCGGCGCGCGCACCGCGGGCTCGCTCGTGCGGCTGGGTGCGCGCGTGGACGTGGTCGCCTGGACGCGCACGGCTTCACCGGGGGCGCTGGAGACGGTGGAGGACGCGGGCGAGGTGTCGCCCTTCGCGAAGGGCGTGACGTTGCACCGGCTGGGGTTGTTCGGCGCGGCGGACCTGTCCATGCAGCACACGCTCGATGTGCTCGGCTACCTGCACGCGCGGCGGAAGTATGACCTGGTGTGGGGGCACTACCTGTACCCGCCGGGGTTCCTGGCGGTGGTGTTCGCCCAGAGCGCGGGCCTGGCGTCCGTGCTCAGCGCGCGGGGCAACGACGTGGATCAGCTCATGTTCCCGCCGGGTGACTTCGCCCGCCTGCTCTGGACGCTCCAGCGCGCGGACGTGCTGACCGCGGCGTCCGCGGACCTGGGCCGGAAGATGGCGATGCTGCTGGGGCGCGACCCGGGCGTGGAGGTCATCCCCAACGCGGTGGACACGGCGCTGTTCTCACCGGGGCCCGAGGACGCGGCGCTGCGGGCGCGGCTGGGCATCGCGGCGGATGAGGCGGTGCTCGGCTTCTCCGGAGAGCTGCGCCACAAGAAGGGGCTGCCGTTCCTGCTCGCCGCGCTCACGGAGGTGCGGCGCGTGCGGCCCGCGTGCCTGCTGGTGATTGGCGAGGTGCGCGCCCGGGACGCGGAGCACCTGGTGGCCTACCGGGCGGAGCATCCGGAGGACGCGGCGCGCATCGTCGTGTCCGGGGCGCTGGAGTCGCCCGCGCTCATCGCGGAGCACCTGCGCCTGTGTGACGTCTACCTGCAGCCGTCGCTGTGGGAGGGCATGCCCAACGCGCTGCTGGAGGCGATGGCGTGCGCGCGGCCGGTCATCGCGAGCGACGCGGGGGGCATCCCCGAGGCGGTGGACAACGGGAAGAACGGCTTCCTCGTGCCCAAGGCGCTGTTGAACCACCTGGGGCAGGCGTGCCTGGACGTGCTGGGGATGCCGGCGGCGGAGCGCGAGGCGCTGGGCAGGGCGGCCCGCGAGCGCATCGAGGCGGGCTTTCAGGCCGACGCGGAGGCCGCGGTGCTGGAGCGGGTGCTGGCGCGCGCGAGGCCCAGGTCGTCTTCGTAGGCCTTCACCAGTGCCTCCTGGGCGCGGCCCCACGGGAAGTCGCGCTCCACGCGGGCGCGGGCCTGGGCGCTGAGCGCGGCGCCCAGGGTGGGGTTCGCGAGGAGCGCCTTCACCGCTTCCGCGATGGCCTTGGGCGAGCCCGGGCGGATGCGGAGCACTTCGGTGTCCTGCGCGAGGGAGCGCACCACGGGCAGGTCACTGGCGATGACAGGCGTGCCGGTGGCCATGGCCTCCAGCAGCTTCAGCGGGCAGCAGCCCTGCACGCAGTTGCGGTCGTTCACCGGCAGGGGCACGAGCACGGCGTCACAGGCGTGGTGCAACCTGGCGAGTTCCTGTTGGGGCAGGGGCTCCAGCAGCTCCACCGCGCCCTGGAGGAGGAGGTCTCCGCACCGGTCCAGGAGGGCGCGGCGTGCGTGCTTGCGCAGCGGGCCCACCAGCGTGAGGACCACGGGCAGGTCGCGCAGGAGCAGCCGGCACGCGTCCAGCGCGTGGTGCACGCCCTGCCACGCCGTCATGGTGCCGCTGTAGAGCAGGCGCACGGGACGGCCGGGTTCGGGGGCGCGCGGCGGGGCGTAGCGGAACACGTCCAGGTCCACGCCATTGGGGATGACGCGCAGGCGCGAGGGGTCCGCGCCGCGTGAGATGAGGTGCTCCGCGGTGACGGCGCTGGGGGTGACGAGCAGGTCCGCGGCCTGGAGGCAGGCCTGCTCCTGCGCGAGCAGCTTGCCCATGAGCTCCGCGTCGTCCGCGACGTCGGGGTGGTGGTACTTGAGCTCGATGGAGGGCAGGCCGTTGACCTCGTACACGAGGGCGTCGGTGAGGGACGCCTTGCGCCGGGCGATGGGGTAGCCCTCGAAGATGGAGCGCACGTGCACGACCTTCGCGCGCGGACGGCCGTGCCACCACGCGCCCAGGTGCGCGCGGAACGTGAGGGCCTGGGCCACCAGGTCTTTTCCGCGCGCGCCCAGCGGGTGGTACGTGACGTCGCCGTGCAGGGCCGGGGCGGGGGCGCCGGGAGCCTCGCCAATGGCCACGAGGTCCATGGGGCCGAACGCGGCGCCCAGGGCCTCCACGAAGGCCCGGATGTGCACGGCCGCGCCCTTGGGGGCGGGGAAGCGGTCGAAGGACGCGTAGACGATTCCGGAGGAGGACACGGCAAGGAGTGCTAGCGCGACGGGGGCGCGACGGCAAACAGGGGAGGGGGCCCGGGTGCTGCCCTCGCGAGGGAGCGTCGCGATATAGGGCGGGGTCCATGCGTCCGCTCCTGTCATTGCTCTTCGCGCTGTGCGTGCTGGTCGTGGCTCCTTCCGCTTCCGCGCAGGTCGTCGTCACCGGGGGCCCCGTCGCGCCCCTTCCGGAGCAGCCGGGGACGGGCCTCTGCCTGGCGTCGAGCAACTGGCTGGGTCCCGCGTCCGACCTCCCGCAGAGCCAGTCGAACTATGTCGGGAACATCAACGCCTTCATGGAAGGGAGCCGGGCCCGATGGATCACCTCCGTGCTGGGCACGGACGCGGACCTGTCGAACAACTTCAACGACGGGCGGACGCTGAGCCAGGGCGACTTCACCGGAGCCTGTGGCGCTGGAGGCTGTGCGTTCGCGTACAGCGGCGGGTCCACCATCTTCGCCACGCGCCTGCGCGGCTACCTCGCCATCACGCAGGCGCAGGTGGGGAAGTCGCTGCACTTCGGCCTCTATGCCGACGACGCCGTCAGCCTGACGCTCTACGACCGCGCCGCGCAGTCGTACACCGTGGTGGTGCGTCCTCCGACGCTGGGCGCCCCCACCTGGCGCATGACGAACACGGTCGTCTTCAAGCAGGCCGGCCTGTACGGCGTGGAGGTGCTCCACACGCAGATTTCCGAGCATGCGGCGCTGGAGTTGTCGTTGTTCGAAGGCACGTTCACGGACTTCGCGCAGCCCGCGAACCAGCCGCCCGTCGTCAACCTGCGGACCGAGGGCTTCGAGCTGATGCCCCTCGGGCAGTTCCACCAGGCGGAGTCGGGCGGGCTTCATTCGAGGATGTTTCGAAGTGCGTCCAGTGCGCCCGGCAGGATGCCAACACGTCCGGGAACAGCAGCTGTGGGGCGGGCTACCGCTGCAATGCCGCCGCGCTGTGTGCTCCCTGTGATTCGGAGGCGGCCTGCGGGGACGCCTGTATGCCTTGCGGTGTGAGCACGCCCTTCTGCTTTCGAGAGGGCTCGGACTCCCGATGCGTGGAGTGCCGCACGGCCAGCGACTGCGTGCCCCTGGATGCGTGCCACACGGGGGGCTGTGCGGGGACGGGGGTGTGCACCTCCATGCCCGTCCCGGACGGAACGGAGTGCCCGGGAGGAGCCTGTCAGGAAGGTGCGTGTGAGCTCTTCGACGCGGGGACTCCGGATGCGGGCGAGGCTTCCGACGCGGGCGTGGACGGAGGTGGCTCGGAGCCCGGCGAGGATGCGGGCAGCCTGGATGGCTCGGTGGTGGAACCCGACGGTGGCGCGACGGGGTCTCCGGATTCCGGTGTGGCCCTGGACGCGGGCGGCATGGGTCCTGGTGATGCAGGCCCGTCGGGTGGAGATGACGGTCCGGAGAGTGGCTGTGGGTGCGGAAGTGGAACGGCGGGTGTGGCGCCCATGGCCCTGCTTGGATTCGCGCTCTTGTCGCGGCGAAGCAGGGAACGGCTCGCGCGGCATCGCTGAACCGAGGTGAGGCGAGGCAGCCCGCATGTCGTGGGGCTGCCGGCGCTGTCAGGCTTCTTCGTCGGGGAGGAGCGTGCGCAGGAGTTCGTCGTCTGGACTGAGCGGGCGCCAACCGGCTGGCGGCGGATGGGCGAGGAGCGCGTTGCCGGCCTGCCTTACACGCTCGCCATGCGCCTCCGGAGTGTCGGCGTACCAGGAGCTGAGCACCACGGCCACCTCGAAGCGGCTGGAGTCGTCCAGCACGGCTGGCCAACCGTTAGGAAGTCCTTCGGCAAATCCTCGCACAAGCACGTCGCGTACGGTCCGAGTGACCTGCTTGCGGCGCTCCGCCTCGGCGAGCAGTCCACGCAGTACCTGCACGCCCGCGACATCATCCGGGCCAAGTTCCTCGGCCAGTGACACCAGCGAGACACCAGGGCGCGCCTCGGCGAAGGCGGTGATCGACGTGTACCCGCGCTCACGAATCCGCTCATACAGGCGAACCATCCAGTTGCCCTCCCAGGATCGTCCGTCGGTCATCGTTTCCTCGCAGGCGTGAATTTCATGGGAACGTCGTAGAACTTCATCCGCAGCGCGACGAGCTTCAAGATCTCATTCCGCGTCAACTGCCGACCCGCTTTGGCTTCAGCTTCGTGCAGGAAGTTCATGACCATCTGGTTCCACTCACCGGGCCATATCCGACCCAATCGCCAGTTGCCCCCACCGTGAATCGCCTCATGGTGCGACCGCTCCATCCGGACGCAGAACTGGTCGATGTTCATGGAGCCCTTGAAGCCGCGCTGCTCGAACCATTCGCGGTGCTCCTGCGGCAGGACGTGGTGCTTCGGCGCATCGGACATGCCGGCTCCGGCCCTGCCAGTCTCGTGCATGCCGCGCACTTCGGGACTGTCGCCCAGCGCGTCGCGCACGCCCTGGGGCAGGTCCCGGTTCGACTGCGCCATCAGCACCTGTCCTGCGTGGATGCGGATGGCGGCGCTGACGGCGGGAACGGAGATGACTCCCGCCTGTACGAGCCTGCGCATCATCTCCACCCACTCGGCGGAGACGACCAGCCGTGTGCCCGTCATCACTCCTCCCGAACTCATCATGAGGCCCACTCCCAGCGTTGTGGGCGCGGCGGGCGGGAGCCTTGGCAATGACATCTTCAGTGCCGAAACCAGGGTGAGCATCTCCATGAACTGCGCCACCGCGATGACCTTGCCGGCGCGCTCCGTCGCGATGCGCGCTCCCTCGCGGATGGAATGGAACTCGCGGGTGAGCTGCGCCATCAGGCCGGGAAGCGCGCGTGCGGTGGCCTCGACCTGCTCGGGATCCATCGACGCGAGCGCCGTCATGGAGGGCTCGATCACCTTCTGCACACGGTCCATGTCCGCGAACAGCCTCTCCGTTCCGTAAAAGGGACACTGTTCGCGCACGATGTCCGCGAGGCGAAGGAAGTCGAGCCAGGCCGTGAGCAACATGGCACCCGACATGGCGGCCTGGAGTCGTGGGCCCGTCATCCGGAGCAGGCCTGCCTTCATGTCCGCATCCTCGACCGACCCGGAGGTGTTCGCGAGCGCGGTGGCACTGCCCAACGCGCTCTGGAGCCAGGGCAACTGGTTGGAGCCGTAGGCGATGTAGCGGGTGAAGACGTCGTGGGACTGGTACGCCGCGAGCCTGGGGATCGGGCGGGAGAAGTTGCCCGTGGCGTCCTTCGCTTCGGCAATGGCATCCAGGACCGCCTGTCGGGTCAGTCCAGGGTCCTCCCACTCCTCGCGCTCCGTGACGTCGTCCTGGCGGTGCTGACGGCGTGACGGTCGTTCATCGAACGTGGACCCGGACACCACGTTCGATGAGCGCCGCAGGTGGCTCCGCCGTTCGGGCCCAGAGGCGCAGCCCGTGGTCAGCAGCATCATGCTCAGCAGCAACGCCTCCGTGCGGAGGACCCACCGCGAGGAGGGCTCAGTGCTGCGTCCAATCCCTGCCTGCATCCACATGCGCGCTCCCGAAAAATGCCCACGGCCAGGGCATCAAAGGGCACGCGTCTGACGTCCGTCACCCGTCGCACCCGTCCCGAAACTTCAGGCAAGATGGCGCGCATGTTCATGAGCTCCGTGGTGATGGTGGCGCTGGTCGCGGCTCCTGCTGCTGCGCCGACGCCGGCTCCGGCTCCGGCTGAGTCGCGCATGTGGAAGGTGACCGGCACGGACGTGACGTTCGTGCAGTCCCCCAAGGACCTTCGCGGCCTGCGTGGCGACAAGGAGGTGTTCGGCCTCCAGTCGCGAAAGGCGGAGTTCCTCGCTGACTTCGAGGCCGAGCCGGGGACCGATGTGTCCGATTGGGAGGGCTCCCAGTCCCTCTCCATCCTGTCCGTCGTCGGGCCGTGGGTGAGCTACGAACAGTCAGGTTCGGGCTACACCGGCGGCGCGCATCCGTATGCGCACACGGGCTACGTCACCCAGGACGTGACGAAGGGCAAGGACGGCTTCTCACTGCTCGATGTGTTCGCGGAGAAGGACGTGCTCGCGGCCCTCAAGGCGGACGGCTACGTGCGCAAGCACGTCGACGACGACGAGGAGTTCAAGAACGCCACGACGGTGGAGTCCCTGCTGGAGAGCCTGGGGCCCGGCGAGGACTGCGTGGGCTTTGAATATGGGCTCGACTCCGTGAAGCGCGCGGTCGCGTTCCATCACGTCGAAGGAGACAAGGTCGCCGTGCGCATCGCGTTCGGCTACGCCGGAGAGATGTGCCGCGGCAACAAGTTCGTCGTGGGCGTCCTGCTGCCCATTCCCAAGGCACTGCGGCCCGCGTTCGAGCGCGCGGCCAAACGCGAAGAGGGCTTCCTCATGAAGGATGCGAAGGCCGTGAAGGCTCCATCCGTCGTGTTCACCTGGGAGCCTCCCAAGCCCAAGAAGCCCTGAGCGACGACGCGCGGGAGCCCTCCGCCCCTTCGCGCGTCGTGGCCCGAAGGCTCAGGCCGGCCGTTCGATGTGGCCGTCCGCGTGGCGCGCGAAGCGGCCTTCTTCCCGCCCGTGCACGGGGTCCGGGTTCGGCCACGGCCAGCCGCCGAAGCCCGTGCGCTGGTAGTCCGCGAAGGCCTGCTGGATCTCCTGCCGCGTGTTCATCACGAACGGCCCGTACTGCACGACCGGCTCGCCGATGGGACGCCCCTGGAGCATCAGCAGCTCCGTCACGTCCGCGCCGTTCTCCAGCGCCACGTCCACGTCGGCGCGCAGCTCGATGGCGCGCGACGGCGGGATGTCCCGGCCGCCCACTCGCAGCGCGGAGCCCCGGAAGAAGTACAGCATCCGGTGCGTGCCCTTGGCCGCCGCCGGCAGCGTCCAGCGCGCGCCCGGCTCCAGCTTGAGCGTCCAGATGGCCACGTCCGCGTCGGCGTGCGCGGCCCAGGACTTCGGCGGCGGAGGCGGCGCCTTCACGTCGTCCAGCCGGCCGGCCACCACGGTGACTTCCGTGGCGCGCCCCGCCGCGTCCTTCGCCACGTGCCGGGGGATGGTCTGGTTCCAGAGCATGGAGAAGTGCGGCTCCACGTGCTTGCTCGCGCGCGGCAGGTTGAGCCAGATCTGGAACAGCTCTAGGGGGTTCGGCGTGTCGGAGCGCAGCAGGGGAAACATCTCCGAGTGGTTGATGCCACTGCCCGCCGTGAGCCATTGCACGTCCCCGCCACCGAAGCGCGCCGCCGCGCCCAGCGAGTCGGAGTGGTCGATGAGACCATTGCGCACGATGGTCACCGTCTCGAAGCCCCGGTGCGGGTGCTGGGGAAAGCCCGGCACGACGGTGCCGTGGTACATGTTCCAGCCGTCCCGCCCACCGAAGTCCTGCCCGATGTCGCGCCCCGTCAGCGGGGCCGCGGGGCCAAAGCGCTCGTTGCCCGCGGGATACCGGTCGTCGTGGTGCACGCAGAAGAGGAACGGATCCGGCGTCCGCCACGGACCCATCCCGAGCGGATCCACGCGAATGACGGCTTCTGACTGAACACCCTGCTGCTGACCCATGGCTTGCTCCCCTGCTTTGTCCGAAGCGCGTGAACACCCCACGGCGGTGGTGACCCCCGCCGCCGCGATGAGCTTCAGCGCTTCTCTCCTGCTGCTCACATCATCCAAGGTCCACCTCGCGCCCGTGGCCGTCCCATCCTACTAACAACGGGATTTCCGGGGCGCTCGGGCCGCACCGGCTCGTCCATTGAATCCAGGTACGTCCGCGCCCATGCGAAGGGCCCCCGGAGGGCTCGAGGCCGCGGCCCGGTTTGACCGTCCTTCACGCGCGCCCCTACGCTCCCATGCGCGGCCCGCCCGACGGACGTCGCAGGGAGCCCTCCGCCGTGGCGGTCAACATCACCCGATTCCACAACGTCTTCCTCTACCAGTCCCGCGCGCCCGTGCCGGAACTGCTGCGGGACCTCGCGGTGCTGGGAGGGCTGGACGCTCACGCGGAGAGGCAGTTGGGCTCGCTGACGATGGGTGCGTGGCTCTCCGTGATTCCCGGCGGGGTGCTGGCCCTGCTGTCCTACGGCATCTGGGCCGGCAGCGTGAACGCGGACGACGAACTTTCAGAGCAGGCGATTCTGCTCTTGAAGCTCGGCTTCTTCTTCGGCGTCCTGCTGCTCGCCGTGGGGCTCCTCCTCTTCGTGCGGCGCGACAGGCTGAAGCCGCGCGACCTGGACAACCGGCGCTATGGCCTGGCGCGCGTGCTCCTCCAGCGCTTGCAGGTGGACCTGGCCCCGGATGCACCCGTGCGGCTGAAGCTGGACTTGCGGCAGCCGGATGTGCGGGAGAAGCGCGTCAGGCAAGACATGGTGGGCTGGTGGAACACGGAGTTCTTCGTCGACCCGTGGTTCCTGCTGGAGACCCGGCTGGCGGATGGCACGTTCCTGCGCATCCGCATGGTGGAGAAGCACCAGAAGCGCGAGCGCCACAAGACGAACGCCAGAGGCAAGACGAAGCGGATCCTCAAGCTGAAGGGGTTCGCCCGGCTGGAGGTGGCCCTGCGTGTGAAGCCGGAGCGCCACCCCGGACTCGGGGCCCTGAAGGGGCAGGCCACGAACGCCACGCGCCTGCCCCCGCGCGTCGAACTGGAGCGCGTGCGCGTCGCGGCGGACCGGCTGTCCCTGCGCGTCCGGCTTGCCAAGGACTGGGTGGCGCAGGCGCGGCAGGCATCCGCCGACCCGGAAGTCCCTTCCATCTGGACGGAGGCCCTGGGGAAGGACGACGCGTCCCGCACGGCGACGATGATGCTCCTGAGCCTCTACCAGGTGGTTCACTACGCCCGGCGGCGCGGCAAGCAGCGGGCGGCCCGGGCCCGGCGCCAGTCGGTTTGATCTGCCTGGGGGCGCCTCCTACGCTCGGTGGTGGCCGACCGCTGGACGGTCCCCGCAAGCCCAGGCCCCCCGAGGCGCCTCCCGGCGAGCACGACGCGTCGCGCACGGCGACGATGATGCTCCTGAGCCTCTACCAGGTGCTCCATCTGGCCAGGACCCCGCCAGCGTCGAAGTCGTCACCGGAACCGAAGACGTCCAGGAACGCCCCCGGCCCGGTTTGACCGTCCTTCACGCGGCCCCCTACGCTCCTCGGCGCAGTCCGCCCGACGGACGTCGCAGGGGAGCCCTCCGCCGTGGCGGTCAACATCACCCGATTCCACAACGTCTTCCTCTACCAGTCCCACGCGCACGTGCCGGAGCTGCTGCGGGACCTGGGGGTGCTGGGACGACTGGATGCCCGCGCGGAGAAGCAGCTGGGAGCGCTGACGACGGCCGCGTGGCTCACCACGATTCCCGGCGGGTCGCTGATCCTGCTGTGCTGTTACGCCTCCTGGGCCAGCGCCGTGAGTTCGGACGTCCCATTCCCGGGGCAGGGCGCACAGCTCTTGAAGAACTGGTTCCTTCTCGGCTTGTTGCTGCTCGTCGTGGGGGGCTTGTTCTTCCTGTGGCGCGCCAGGCTGAAGCCGCGCGACCTGGACAACCGGCGCTATGGCCTGGCGCGCGTGCTCCTCCAGCGCTTGCAGGTGGACCTGGCCCCGGATGCACCCGTGCGGCTGAAGCTGGATTTGCGGCAGCCGGATGTGCGGGAGAAGCGCGTCAGGCAAGACATGGTGGGCTGGTGGAGGACAGAGTTCTTCATCGACCCGTGGTTCCTGCTGGAGACCCGGCTGGCGGATGGCACGTTCCTGCGCATCCGCATGGTGGAGAAGCACCAGAAGCGCGAGCGCTACAAGACGAGCGCCAGCGGCAAGACGAAGAAGAAGACCAAGACGAAGGGCTTCGCCCGGCTGGAGGTGTCCCTGCGCGTGAAGCCGGAGCGCCACCCCGGGCTCGGGACCCTGAAGGCGCGGGCCACGAACGCCACGCGCCTGCCCCGGCGCGTCGAGCTGGAGCGGGTGCGCGTCGGGGCGGACCGGCTGTCCCTGCGCGTCCGGTTGGCCGGGGACTGGGTGGCGCAGGCGAAGAAGGCGCCGGACGACCCGGAGACGCCCGCCTTCTGGAAGCAGGCGCTGGAGAAGGACGACGCGTCCCGCACGACGACGATGATGCTTCTGAGCCTCTACCAGGTGGTCCACTACGCCCGGCTGCGCGGCAAGCGGCAGTCGGCCCGGGGCCGGCGACAGTCGGTTTGACCTGCCCGGGGGCGCCTCCTACGCTCGGTCGCGGCCGACCGCTGGACGGTCCCCGCTGAACAAGGCTCCCCCGTGGCGTTCGACCTCTCCGCATTCCAGAAGACGCTCGTCTACCAGGCCCATGCCCCCGTGCCGGAGGTGCTGGAGGACCTGAAGGTCATCGGACAGTTGGACCAGAAGGCCGAAGCGGCGCGCAAGACCCTGTGGATCTCCGCCTGGGTCGTGCTGGTCATCGGCGTGCTGTCCCTCTTCGTGGTGGGGCCGTTGGGGCTTGCGCCGATCGCCCTGGCCGTGGGGCTGTTCATCGTGCGCGCGCGCCGCCGCCGGACGGACCTGGAGGACCGGCGCTATGGGCTTGTGGCCACGCTGCTCCAGCGGCTCCAGGTGGACCTGGAGAAGGACGCGGTCGTGGAGCTGACGCTGGACCTGTCGCCGAACGACGAGGTGCGCAAGCGCGTCGCCGAGGGCACCCGGGGCCGTTGGAAGTGCGAGGACTTCACCGAGACGTGGCTTCAATTGCAGGGACGCTTCGCGGACGGCACGCACCTGCACCTGTCCATGGTGGAGCACCTCCAGAAGCGCAGCCGCACGCAGCGCAATGCTCGCGGGAAGACGAAGACCAAGCGCAAGCAGAAGGGCAAGGCCCTGATGCAGGTGTCCCTGCGCGTGAAGCCGGAGCGTCACCCCGGGCTCGCGGCGCTGGACGCGAGCGCCAGGAGCGCGGCGCGCCTGCCCCCGGGCATCCAGGTGTCGCGGATCCGCGTGGGCGCCGACCGGGTGGAGATGCGCGCCCTGCTGGCCCATGACTGGGTCGCGCGCGCGCCGAAGCCCGTGCCCCCTCTGGCGTCCCTCGCGATGGCTCCCAGCAAGGGCCGCAAGCCCAAGGTCCCGGTGGTGCCACCCGGCAAACACGACGCGTCGCGCACCGCGACGATGATGCTCCTGAGCCTCTACCAGGTGCTCAACTTCTCCAGCTCCCAGCGCCGACGCTCGGATGCGAGGGCCACTTCATGAAGCCGCGGCTCCTGTTGCTCCTGGGCGTGGGTGTGCTCGCGTCCTCGGCGTGCTCGCAGGGCGGCGCTCCCGCCTCGAACGAAGGTGCCCCGCCCACGCAGGCGAGGTCCGCCGTGGCGGCGGAGCCGAAGGAGGCCGGCGCCAAGCTCAAGTTCAAGGATGGCGACGACCGCGAGCGCTTCTCGCTCAAGCCCAAGGACGACGGCGCCAAGCTGGTGGACGGCGAGGACCGGGAGCTGGCCCGCTACAAGTGGAAGGGCGGCGAGCTCAAGGTGTCCGGCCCGGACGACGCGGTGCTGGCGTACGTCACCGGCGGTCCGGACGTGTTCCAGGTGAAGGACGGCGCGCACGGGGCCGTGCGCTACACGTTCGCGCGCGAGGGCTCCGGCTGGAAGCTCACCGACGCGCAGGGCGCCGTCCTGAACACCGTGGCCTCCGAGGACGGGGGCGCGTCCGTGAGGGGCGCGTCCGGCGCGGAGGCGCTGCGCGTGAAGGTGCGCGACGGCAAGCTGTCCCTGCGCGACCCGTCGGGCAAGACGATGCTCGCCACCAAGACGCCGGTGTCCCCCGAAGCCGCCGCGTGCCTGGGCTTCGACTCCCTGGACCTGCCCCTGCGCATGGCCCTGCTCTTCCGCCTCCAGAACCCCGCGGGCGCCGCGTCGCCCTGAGCCTTCCGCCATGTCCTCTTCCTTCCCGTCCGCCGAACATTGCCTGGAGACGTCCGGCTTCCTCTTCTCCCACGCGTGCGAGCGCGCGGCGGCCACGCAGTGCTCGCGCTGCCAGAAGCCGGTGTGCGCGCTGCACATGCGCACGCTCGACGAGGTGGAGGTCGCTTGTGTGTCGTGCGCCCGGACCGCGGACAACGGCGATGAGAACCGCGACGGCTCCGAGACCGACTGGGACGAGGAGGACCCCGCCTACTACTACGACGGCTACGGCTATTACGGCCGCGGTGCGTGGACCACCTCCGGCGCCTCCCACGACAAGAACGACTTCACCGAGGCCGACGGCGCGAGCCTGCGCCGCGAGGACGACGCCTCCTTCGAGGAGGACCTGGGCGGGAGCTGAGCGCCCGTGCGACGCCAGCACTGGCGCGTGTACGCGCTCGGCGGAGGGATGGGGCACCTGACGCGCGCCTGCGCGTTGACCCGCGCCGCCGTGGCCCGGGGCCATGCGGTGGACGTGCTCACCAACAGCCCGTTCGCCCCCGGCCTGCCCCTGGAGTCCCTGCTGGGTCCGGGCGCCACCGTGCACCGCGTGGACGCGCGCCTGGACAAGGTGGCCACGGTGGCGGCCGTCACCGCGTGGCTCCAGGACGCGACGCCAGACGTGCTGGTGGTGGACACCTTTCCGCGCGGCCTCGGCGGTGAGCTGGTCGGGCTGCTGCCCGCGGTGCGCGCGCCGCGCGTGCTGGTGCACCGCGACCTGAACCCCGTCTACGTGGAGCGCTTCGACGTGGCCCGCGCGGTGGACGCGTTCGACCTGCTCGTCGTGCCCGGCGAGGACGCGCCCTTCGCGCACCACCCGCGCGCGGTGCGCACCGCGCCGTGGCTGCTGCTGGACGCGGACGCGCTGCTGTCGCGGGAGGACGCCCGGCGGCGGCTGGGACTGGAGGCGACGGAGTCCCGGCCGGTGGTGGCGGTGCTGGGCTGCGGCCGGCCGGAGGAGGTGGTGGACGCGCGCGACACCGCCGCCCGGCTGCGCGGGACGCTGGGCGCACGGGCGGAGGTGCGATGGCTGGTCCCCACCGCCGCCGACGGGGCGGGTTCACCCGAGGCCCTGGCCGTCTGGCCGGCGCTCGCGGTGCTTCCGGGCGTGGACGTACTGGTGGGGTCCGGCGGCTACAACACCGTGCAGGAGGCGCGGGCCACGGGGACGCCGCTGGTCGCGTGGGCCCGGCCCCGGCTCTATGACCGGCAGGCCCTGCGACTGACCGACGCGGAGCGCGTCGCGGACGCGGTGGCGCTGGAGGCGCGGATCGCTTCCCTGCTGGGGGGCGCGACCCGAAAGCGCCCTGCTTCCTACGTCAACGGCGTCCACGTGGCGGTGGAGGCCATCGAGCGCATCGCGCTCAGTGCTTGAAGCCCTGGTGTCCGGCGGCCGGCTCGATGCCGTGGGCCATGACGAAGTGGTAGAGCACCTGGGGGTCGTCCTTCGGTCCGCCCATCAGCTCCACCAGGAAGTGGCCCGCCTGGGGGTCCGCGTCCGGATCCGGGGAGATGGAGACCTCGGAGACCTCGCGGCCCACCATCACCATCTCGCCCACCAGGGACTTGCCCTTGATGAGCTGGAGGACGTGCTGGCGCTCCTCCTCCATCAGCATCCAGTGGAAGTCGTCGTGGTCGAACAGCGTCATGTCCGGCGAGCCGCATCGCAGGATGCAGTTGGTGTGCTCCTGGATCCATCGCCAGAAGGCATCGAATGTCAGGGTGCGGGCCGGTGGGGAGATCAGATCCATCGGGGGACCTCTTCAGGAAGGGGCGGGCGCCCGGACGCCCGCAGGCGCGTCGGGTCGCGTGTGCGTGCTGCCTAGCATGGCCGGGCCTCATGGGGCCGGCTCCTTTTCGGGAGGGTGTTCGAAGGCGGGCCTGCCGGGCGGGGGAGGCGAATCCACGATATCGGACGCTTGTTGCTCTCCTCAGGAAGAGGGCGACGTTGAAGAGGGTTGGCGCCGCCCGGAGGGAGGATGCTCAAGCATGACGATGGACGCCGGCCGGGAGCCCGCGTGGGGCGCGCGATGAGCCTGCGCGCCTTCTTCTCCGCCGTGGTGGGCGGGCTGGTGCTGCTCACCGTGGTCTCCGCCAGCCTGCTCGTGGTGTTGACGAGCGCGCTGGAGGGTATGGCCTCCACCCTGAGTGAATCCGTGGAGGGGGTGCGGCTGGCGGAGGAGCTGGAGGTGGACCTGCTCGTCCATTCCCGGCTCATCGCGGCGCCGGACATGCCCCTGGTGGCGGACCCCTCGCGGGGACGCTCGCCGTCGGAGATTGAATCCGACCTGCACCGTCAGTTGGGGGAGCTGCACGCCTCCGCCTCCACCGGCGAGGAGCGTCAGGTGCTGGCGGAGGTGGAGCGCGACGTGGCGGACTACCTGGGCGCGCAGCGCGGGCTGTCGGAGGCGCAGCGGTCCTCCTCGTCGTACGACGGACGGGTGGTGGCCACCCTGGACGCGGCGCTGCGGTCGCTGGAGCGCCTCATCCAGATCAACGTGGACCAGGCCCAGGAGGCGCGGGCGCAGGCGTCCCGCTGGAGCGAAAGGGCCAACCTGCTGGGGCTGGTGCTGGGCCTGCTGCTGCTGACGACGCTGGTGCTGGTGGTCTTCTGGCTGCGCCGCTTCGCGCTGCGCCCGGTGGCGGACCTCCAGCACGCGATGCGCGACTTCGGCGCGGGCCGCAACCGGGACTCGCGCGCGCCGGAGGAGGGGCCGTCGGAGATCCGCGACATGGCCCTCACCTTCAACGAGATGGCGGACAGCCTGGCCCACCAGCAGGAGCAGCAGCTGGCGTTCCTGGCCGGCGTGGCGCACGACCTGCGCAACCCCCTGTCCGCGCTGAAGCTGTCCACGGCGCTGACGTCCCCCGGCCGCGCGGACGTCACCCCGGAGCGGATGCAGCGCACGCTCGCGCTGGTGCGGCGCCAGGTGGAACGGCTGGACCGGATGGTGGGGGACCTGCTGGACGCCACGCGCATCCAGGCGGGCAAGCTGGAGCTCCAGCCGGAGGTGCGCGACACGCGCGAGCTGGCGCGCTCCGTGGTGGAGCTGTACCAGTCCAGCGACCCCGGCCACACGCTGGAGCTGGTGGTGCCCGACGCCGCGGTGCTGGTGCGGGCGGACCCCGCGCGGCTGGAGCAGGTGCTGACCAACCTGGTGAGCAACGCGCTCAAGTACTCCCCGTCAGGCAGCCACGTGAGGGTGGCCGTGCTGGAGGATGCGGACCACGCGGTGGTGGCGGTGTCCGACCAGGGCATCGGCATGTCGCCGGAAGAACTCAAGGGGCTCTTCGTCCCGTTCCAGCGCGCGGGCAACGCGAAGCAGCGCGCCCCGGGCGTGGGGCTGGGGCTGTCGGTGTCGCGGCGGATCATCGAAGCGCACGGCGGCCGCATCGAGGTGGAGAGCCAGCCCGGCCAGGGCTCCGTGTTCCGCGTCCACCTAGCCCGGGTGTCCGACAGCGCCCCGCGCCTGCCCGCCGCCTCCGACGAAGAGGAGCCCGCCGGGGGCGAAGGCCCCGGCGCCGTGCACTGAAGGGGCGGGCCAACCGTTGCCTGCCGCGCGCCGGCGTGAGTCTTGGGCCGGCAAAGGGATGCGTCCGGACGGGGCAGGGCGTACCTTGCGGCACCAACGTCAGGAGCTGTCTGGATGATGAAGATTTCGCGCCGGGCCGTCCCGCTCGCCGCCCTGCTGGTGCTGGGGGGATGCGCGGGGCGTACGCAGTCCGCGCCGCCCGAGGCCTCCGCCGAACCCGTGCAGGCGCCGCCCGCTGTCGTCCAGTCCACGGAAGGGGGCTTCAGCGTGGCGTTCCCCGGCCCCGTCACAGAGGAGCGGCGCGTGCAGCCCACGGACGTGGGCGAGGTGACGCTGCACACCTTCATCTCCGCGCGCGCGGCGGAGGACACCGCCTATTACGTCTCCTACACGGACTTCCCGCCCGCGGCGGTGGCCCAGGTGGACCCGCGCGACGTGGTGAGCCGCGCCAGTCAGGGGGCGCTGGAGGCGCTGGGCGCCACGGGCATCTCCGCGAAGCCGGTCCAGATGGACGGGGGCTTTCCGGGCCAGGAGGTGGGGGGCCTGTCCGGCCCGCGCCGCCTGCGCGGACGCTTCTTCATGGTGGGCCCGCGCCTGTACCAGCAGCTGCTGCTCCACCCGGAGGGGCGTCCGCCGAAGGACGCCGACCGCTTCTTTGATTCGTTCCGGTTGGACCCGACGGTGGCGGGGCGGCTGGGGCACGAGACGCGCGGCACCTGAGTACGGGGAGGGCCGCGCCGGGCTCAGTGCAGGGCGTGCACGAACCGGCGCACGCAGGCAATCAGCACGTCGCGGTCGAAGGGCTTCTGGAGCACCTCGCGGATGGCCGGGTGCCTCTCCTCGCCGGCGCTGATGGACACGACGGGCACGTCCGCCAGCGTGGGCCGCAGGTGCAGCGAGTCCAGCAGCAGCCAGCCGTCCTGGCGCGGCGTCCACATGTCCAGCAGGAGCAGCGCTGGCGGCGGATGGGTTTCCAGCCACGTGAGCGCTTCGTCCCCGGTGGCGGTGGCGGCGACGGTGAAGCCTTCGGCGGTGAGGATCTCCACGAGCGCGTCGCGCAGGTCGCTGTCGTCCTCGATGATGAGGAGGGTGGAGGGCGCGCGGCTCATGGTGACCGACCCATAGGGCAGGCGCGCGCGGTGGGACAGGGAACATCTGCCGGGTGCGACCGGCAACCGCCGGGTGCTCAGGCCTTGTCGAACATGGCCTGGAGGACGCGCCAGGCCATCTTCACTTCGGGTCCGGAGCGGCACGCGAGGTAGTCGCAGATCTCCGCCACGCCGTCGGAGCGTTCGAGGTCGAAGGAGTGGAAGAGCGTCTTGAGCGACACGTCCAGGCCCACGGACAGCTTGCCCAGCGTGTCCAACGACGGAGAGAACCCACCGCGTTCGATGCGGCGGATGGCATCCACCGACAGGTCACTGCGCTCGGCGAGTGCTTCCTGGGTCAGGTCGCGACTGGTGCGCATGCTGCGCACGTGGTCGCCAAATCTTCGGTGGAGCTTCGTCCACGTTGTCAGCCGGTTCTTCGCCATGTTCGCGGCGGCTAATTTGGGGGCGCATCGCGTTGTGTGAAGGGCGCGTGTTCGCGGTCTGACCTTGCAATCGCACCGGGTCCGGGGGAGCCGTTTTCCCAAGGCAGCTTCCGGGTCTGAAGCGTGTGGTGCCGGACGGAGTGTCCGTGACCCGGGGCCCGGGCAGGGCGGCCCGCGGGGCGACCAGGCGCGTCGTGGGGAACATGCGCGGTCTCCCACTTTCGTCTACTCTCGGGGGCCACATGACGGTTCCCGAAGTCTCGCGGGGGAGCGGGCGGGCGTGGCTGCTCGCCCTCCTTGCGGGTGCCCTGCTCCCCGGGTGCGAGTCCCGCACACCCCCCTACCGTTTCCCCCTCACGACGCCCCTGGAGAAGTCCGCCGCGTCGCAGCCCGTGCGACCGGATCCGGCTTCGTCCGCCCAGGTGGCACCGCCGGTGGATGCATCACCGACGGTGGAGGCTTCCACCCCGGCGGCAGGTTCGGCGAATGCGTCCGCGCGTCCGGTGGTGGCGGGTGCCAAGCCCGTGCGTCCGGAGGCTTCGGGTGCCACGCCTTCCGACGTGCATGCGCGTACGAAGGCCGTTGCGTCGGCCGTGATGGCACCGGGTGGCGCGAACCATGCGTCCCCGCGCGCCTCGTTCCGCGCCCTGCCGCCCACCACCGAGCGGGGCCGTCACCTGCTCTCGCTGGGCTCGCGGTTGATGGCACCGGGTGGCGCGGTGGAGGACCCGTGCCTCGAACCCACGGACACCGGGTGTGCTCGCTCCGCGCTGACGCCGTTCTTCGCCGCGTTGGATGGGCTGGTGGCGGGCACCGGGGAGGCGGCGCAGGCGTCCACGGTCATCGCCGCGTTCGGCAATTCGCTCATCGCGGGCGACCGCATCGTGGACGTGGTGCGTGACGAGCTGGTGTACGGCTTCGGCGGCGCGGGCCGTGGCGTGCTGCTGGTGGACCGCATGGCGCCGTACGGCGGAAGGTCGCGCACGGCCGCCGTGAGCAACGGCTGGGAGCCGCGCACGCTGGGAGAGCTGCGCGCGCCGCCGCACCCGTTCGGCATCACCGGCGTGTACCACGTGGCCACCGAGGCCCGGGCCCGGGGCCGCTTCAAGCTGGAGGGCGAGCCGCGCGGGACGCTGTGGTGGAAGGACGTGAAGGACGCGGGCCGCCTCGTCGTGTCCGTGGACGGCGCGGTGCTGGTGCGCACGGAGCCCCAGGGGGACGGGGCCAGCCGCACCACGTCCTTCGACCTGCCCGCGGGCGCGAAGTGGCTGGACATCACGGCCGAGGGCCGGGGCGCCGTCGTCCAGGGCGTGGTGCTCCAGCAGGACGGACCGGGCATCGTGCTGGACATGCTCGGCGTGCCGTCCGCGGATGCCACGCTGTACGCACGGCTGGAAGAGGATGCGCTGAAGGCGCAGCTTGCGCAGCGCGACCCGAAGCTGTTGCTCTTCTTCCTGGGCGGCAACGAGTCCAAGCGCCTGGAGTGGAAGCGCACCGACCTGGACACCGTGCGCCGCGACCTGACGGCCCTGCTGCGCCGCACCCGCGCGGCCTCGCCCGGCAGCGCGTGCATGGTGGTGGGCCCGATGGACGCGGTGCAGGACGGGCACGTCAAGGGCAAGCCCCTGCTGCAGCGCCCGTTCCTGGAGTCCGCCATCGCCGCGGAGCGCGAGGTGGCGCTCGCGGAAGGCTGTGGCTTCTTCAACCTGTTCGCCGCGATGGGCGGTGCGGGGTCGCTCGCGCGCTTCAATCAGGCGGGGTTCATGCACGACGACCTGGTGCACCCGCGCGGGCAGGGCCTGGATTTGCTGGGGCAGTTGGTGTCGGACGCGTTGCTCAAGGGGTGGGTGGAGCAGGGCACGCAGCTGGCCCCGCCGCTCACGTCGTCGCGCGAGGAGGCCCCGGCGTGGCCCGGGGATGGCAGCGCTCGGACCGCGGAGGACGTGCGATGAGGCGTGCATTCGTCGCGCTGTGGCTGTTCGTCGGAGCGCCCTCGCTGGCGGTTCCCGCCCAGGTGGCTGTCGAAGCGAAGGCGACCGCGCCGGAGTCCAGCGCGCAGGTCGTCGCGCCCGCGTCGGAGACCGGCGCGAAGGTGGCGACGGAGTTCCCGCCGGAGATGGAGCGGGCGTTGGACGCGCTGGTGCGCGCGGACCTGAAGCAGGGACCGACGGCGGGGCTGTCGGTGGGCGTGATGCGGGGGGGCCTGCGGTGGATGCGCGGCTTCGGTTACCGCGACCTGGGCAAGAAGCTGCCGGCCACGGAGCGCACCACGTACCGCATGGCGTCCATCACCAAGTCGTTCACGGCGGTGGCGGTGTTGCAGCTCGCGCAGGCGGGCAAGCTGGACCTGGACGCGGACATCCGCACGCTGGTGCCCGAATATCCGGTGAAGCAGTGGCCGGTGACGGTGCGGCAGTTGCTGGGACACCTGGGCGGGGTGCCCACCTACGACAGTCCGAGCGCGGGCAACAACACGAAGTCGGTGTCGACGCGCGAGGCCATCGGCATGTTCGCCGAGCGTCCGCTCGTGTCGGAGCCGGGCACGCGCTACCTGTACACGACGTGGGGCTTCAACCTGCTGGGCGCGGCGGTGGAGACGGCGTCGGGCCAGTCCTACCGCGAGTACCTGCGCGACCATGTCTTCGGGCCCGCGCACATGTCCCACGCGGACCTGGACGAGCTGAGCACCCGCGACGCGCAGCACGCGGTGGGCTACCGCGTGGCGGGCGGCGCGCTGAAGCCGTCGCGCTTCCTGGACGTGACCAGTCGCTTCGCGGGCGGAGGCACGCGCGCGACGGTGGAGGACCTGCTGGGCTTCGCGCGCGCGGTGCTGGACGACGCGCTGGTGACGCGCGAGACGATGGGGCGCATGCAGGCGACGATGGTGACGCGCGACGGGCGCATCACCGACTACGGCATGGGCTTCGCGACCTATCCGCTCCGGGGCCACTACATCGTGGCGCACGCGGGCGGGCAGCCGGAGACGACCACGCTGCTGGTGTTGCTGCCGGCGGAGGACACGGCCATCGCGCTGGCCACCAACGTGGAGGACGAGGCGAAGCGGTTGCGCCGGCTGTCGCTGCGGTTGATGGAGACGGTGCTGGACGAGGGCGCGCCGGCCCGGGGCGGCCACTTCACGGACCCCGTGGACGCGGTGGAGTACGAGGGCATGGGGCGGCTGGCGAGTTACGGGCTCGCGTACCACGACTGGGCCACGCGAGGGCCCGGCACGCTGCCGCCGGAGACGGACCTGCCGGGCGCGTTCGCGAAGGTCGCGGCGCTGTTCGAGCGGGCCACCATCGCGCGAGACACGCGGGGCGCGATGGAGCGGATCCGCGGCGCGCACGAGCCTCGGGGGGAGTCCCTCTTCATCCGCGTGGGCGCGCACATGGCGGCCACGGTGGAGAAGGTGCTGGGCGTGGAGCGGCTGCGCTCGTACCGGACGCAGGGCGCGGCGGCCTTCTTCGCGGACTACCTGGCCGCGTGCGAGTCCCTGAAGTGTCCGGAGACGGAGCGCTTCAGCAAGGGCGTGCGGGACGACGTGGCCCGCTTCGTCGCGGGGTGGAAGCGCGCGGAGATTCCGGCCCTGCGACGCTCGCGGCTGGACGACGCGAAGGACCCCGAGCGGATGTGGCCGGTGCTGAAGGAGGCGGCGGCGCGCGCGCCCTCGGTGCGGCCGGACTACACGGATGAGCTGCTGACGCTGGCGGACCGGGCGAAGCGCAATCCGACGGACCGGATGCGCTGGCTGGAGCGCGCGACGGAGCTGCATCCGGAGTCGATGGATGCGCATCTGGCGCAGGCGGTGGGGTTGCTCGAAGCGGACCGCGAGGCGGAAGCCGGCCCGCACGTGCGCGAGGCGTTCGAGACGCCGGAGGGGTCGCTGGTGCTGTCGCCCGCGGGCTTCCTGCGAAGGCTGCTGGACACGCGCTCGCCGAAGGTGGCCAGGGGCCTCTTGCGCTCGGCGGTGACGCTGCATCCGGACGCGCCGGAGCTGTGGGAGGCGCTGGCGAAGCGCGAGCGGGCCCTGGGCGACCCGGGCGCGGCGAAGGTGGCGCTGGGACAGGCGAAGCGCGCGCGACAGGTCCGGGCGGCGCAGGAGGCCCGGGCCCCGCGCCCCCCGGGCATGGTGGCGCCCGCCGGCAGCACGCCGACGCCGGACAAGGCCCCCAGTGGGACGACGTCGCCCTCGGTGCCGGTGGATCCGGAGTCCCCGCCGGAGCCGTAGGGCAGGGGCCTGTCCCGAATGGGTGAGCGCGGGTCCGCCCGCGCGGTGCGTGCGTGCCGGAAGGCCGCATGCTGGCCGGAGCCCGAGCCATGCGAGGATGCGCGGCGATGACGCCTTCCTGTCCTTCCTGTCAGGCCCCCTTCGTTCCCGGTGCACAGACGTGTGACGCGTGTGGAGCCGCGCTGCTGGTGGCCCCGACCCCCGGAAGCTCCGAGCCGGTCTGCGCGGTGCATCCTCAGTGGCGGAGCGTGGGCACGTGCTCCCGTTGCGGCGCGTTCGCCTGTGCCGACTGCCTGCGCCAGGGCCCCGAGGGCGTGGTGTGCGCGAGCTGCCACGACCGCGCGCCCATGGGCACCGTGCCGTGGGACCGGCGTGAGGAGCTGGGGACGCTCAAGGCGTTCTGGCAGACATGCCTGGGCATGCTGATGCGGCCCACGGAGACGCTCAAGGGCATCAACCCCGACGCGCCCGTGGGCAGCTCGATGCGCTTCGTGCTGCTGACGGGCGTGGCGGGCTTCGTGACGACCGGCCTGCTCTACGCCGTCATCTTCGGCGGCATCATGGCGTTCATCCCCGACACGGATGCGGACACGGCGTCGGACGCCATGGGGTCCCGGACCGCGAAGCTGTTCCTGGTGTTGGGGGCGTTGGCGTGGACGGTGGCGATGCCGTTCGTCAACGCGGGCATGACGTTCGTGATGGCGGGCCTGGACCACCTCATCCTGCGCATGGGCGGCGTGGAGCGCGACTTCTCGGTGACGATGCGCGCGCACGCGCTCTCCCTGGCGCCCTACATCGTCGGCATCATCCCCTTCGTCGCCGTCTACTCCGCGCCCTTCTGGGCCATGGGCCTGCGCGTGGTGACGTACCGCACGCTGCACCGCACCACCTGGGGCACCGCCGCGGCGGGCGCGCTCCTGGCGCCGGTGCTCTCCTGCTGCATCTGCGGCGGCGGCTACGCGGCCATCATGTTCGCGGCGTTCAAGGGCATGTCGGACAGCGGGAGCTGAGCCTCCGCGCGTCCGTGGCGCCTACTGCTGCCCGGAGGCGGCGGTGGCGCCATGGGGCACCAGCGGGCTGGCGGCAGGCCAGAAGCGCGCGTCGCGGAAGCCATCGAACGACGCGGCCAGCCGCTTGGAGCCCAGGTCGTAGACGCGCGCCTGCATCGTGCCCGCGAGCAGCAGCAGGTCTCCGCGCGCCATCGCATGCACGGGGCTCTGGGCAGGCAGGGACAGCCCCTGGGGCTCGGCGAGGTGGCCGTCATCCACCTCCCAGCGCACCGGCATCATGAGCGTGGTCAGCTCGCCCGCCGTCTGCCAGGAGAACAGCGGACCGCTCCGGGTCTCCACGCGCGCCCAGCCGCCGAACACGTCGTGTCCCCGGTGCGCCACCACGGCGTCGAGCCGCGCGGCGTCCTGGCTGCCTTCGTCCAGGGGCTGCACGGCCAGCGCATCCGGATCCCCGGACACGGTGGAGGACACCAGCATCTCCGCGGTGGTGAGCGCGAACACGGCGTCCGCGTCATCGCGCGTGGCCACGGTCTCGGTGCGCTTCCACACGCCGGCCTCCAGCCGGAACGCATGCGCCAGCCCCGCGCCCTCCTCCGTCTCCGGGATGGGGATGCGCCGGCCGTCGAAGAGGAAGAACTCCTTCGAGCCCTCCGCGCGGCGCACCAGGTCCCCGGTGTGCGCGACCAGCGCCACCAGCCGGCCCACCGAGTCGAAGCCCACCGCGCCCGTCAGGCCCTCTTCCGGCAGCAACTGCGCCGACGCCAGGCCGGAGGTCAGGTCCACCGTCCACACGCGCCCGGGCCCCCGGGCACTGCCGCCCGGGTCACGCACGGCCGCGTGCCGGCCATCCGCGCTCCACGCGAGCTGGAGCCCCTCACACGCCGCGTCCACCGTGACCAGGGCCCTGCGTCTGCCGTCGGACTCCAGGCGCAGCCACGTACAGCCCGAGGGCGCCGCGTCCTGGAGCACCGACAGCGAGAACGGCGCCACCTTCACCGGCGCCACCGCCACCGGAGGCGTGGGCTCGGTCGCGGAGGGCTCCGGGGGCTTCTGACAGGCGCTCACGAGGAGCACGGCGCTGACGAGGCACGAGGCGCGGACCATGTTGCAACCCTCCCGGAAAAAGATGACCTCCATGGAATATGACAGAACCATGGGTATGTCCGGAAGACACTTGGTGCCCACATGGTGCCGCCGGTTTTCAGGTTCCGGGGACGGCCTGGGTCGTGGGCACGGGCGCGGGTGCTTCCTCGGACGCGGCGAAGGCCTTCTCGAACTCGGGGCTGGCGACCAGCTTCTTCAAGAAGTCCTGGGCGGCCGGCATGAAGGCCTGCGCGGTCAGATTGCAGGCGTTGTCAGCAATGGGGCTGCTGGAGAAGCTGCTCACGTGGGACACCTGGAAGGGCTGCACGGGGCTGGCGGAGACGAGCGCGTCCAGGTTCCAGGTGCCGTCGACCGAGCTGAAGTCGAGTTCGTGGAACTTCGCGGAGACCGCCACCTTGCTCTTGTCCGAGTAGACCCCCGCCATGCGCAGCTCATCCCTGAGGGCCGCCTGGAGGTACTGCTCGAAGGTCTTCTGGTCCGGCGGAGCCACCGGGCCCGCGCCGCGACAGAGGATCTCCCGCTGGGGCCCGGACTCCGAAGTGAAGTCAGACACCTTGAGCGCGCCCTGCGGGTACTTCTTCTGCAACGACCGGAGCATCTCCACGTTGTCGACGGACACCGAATAACGCGTGACCGTATAGGCTGGACACGCGGAGAGCAGCAGCGCGGCGACAACGACAGACATGCCTTGAATCGAGCGGACCAATCCGTTTCTCCCGGTGAAAGGTGGCCCGACTCTAGCGTCCTTCCCCTACAGCGCCATGTACGCGCGGGCCGCCGGCACGGAGTAGAACTTCCCCTCCGGCAGCACATACGCGGTGAGCTTTCCGCCGTACACGCAGCCTGAATCCAGCCCCAGCGCGAACGGGTGCTTCTGCAGTCCGCGCATCGCGTCGTGGCCGAAGACGACCAGCTCCGGGCCCTTCCACAGACTGCCCCACGGCTCGCCCGCCTCCAGCCGCTTCGACGGCGTTCCGTCCGCCGCGATGCTGCGCATGTTCAGCAGGAACTCCTCCTTCTGCTCCGCGAGGGGTACCCCCGGCACCAGGCCCGCGTGCACCGCGACCACGTTCAGCTCCGGGAAGCGCTCGTAGGCGGGCAGCGTGGACAGGTACGCCCAGTCCTCCGCCGTCAGCGTGTCCAACACCTGCCGGTGCTCCGGCTTGAGCTTCTTGCCCTTCGCCGCGCGGCCCGCATGCCAGCGCAGCACGTGCGCGTCGTGGTTGCCCTTCACCGCCCGGAACCCGCACTCCCTCGCCCGCTGCACCACCCCCGCCGAGTCCGGCCCCTTCGCCACCAGGTCCCCCACCAGCACCACCCGGTCCGCCGGACTCCAGCCACACGCCTTCAGGAGCGCATCCAGCTCACTGGAACAGCCGTGCACATCCCCGATGAAGAGCGTTCGCATCCCAGCCCCTCTTTAACGCACTGGCCGCGTCCACCCTGCCCGGTTTCTCGGGCCTCTGGCTTCCAGGGCAGGGCTCGCGCGCCGCGTTACTCGGAATGGGAGCGCAACAACCGACTCAGGCTCACGTCCAGCTGGCTGGAGATGAGCCGCAACACGCTGTCCAACTGCGAGCGCGTCAGCCGCAGCCGCTCCGTCAGCCGCTGGCGCGTCCCGTCCAACAGCTCCTCCTGCGCTCCCACCACCCACCGCGCCGCCGTGGAGCGGTGCACCCCGTACAGTGCCCCCAACTGGTCGATGCCCAGCCCGTCCAGGTACTTCAACCGCAGGAAGTTGCGCTGCCGCGCCGACAGGGCCGCCAGCGCCGCCTGGAACGACGCGCTGAACTCCGCCCGGTACGTCTGCTTCAGGTACGCCAGCTCCGGGTCATCCCCCGGCGCCACCAGCATCGACAGGTCGCCGTCCTCCGACTGCGCCTGCCCCGAGCGCTGCCGCTGCCAGTCCAGCGCCAGCCACAGCGCCGCCGCGCGCACCCAGCCCGCCAGCGGCCCCGTGCCCGGATAGGCCGCCAGCCGTGCCGGCGCCTCCGCGCTCCCCACCAGCATCCGCTGCCGCAGCAACTGGCGGACTTCATCCAGGCCCGCCGCGGGCAGCTTCAGCCGGGACACCGCCGCGTCCACCTCCGGCATCAGGCGCGCCTCGAACGTGGCCAGCGCCGTGGGCAGGCCGTCCGCCGCCGCGCGCGCCAGGTACACGTCCGTCATGTGCAGCTTGCCCCAGGCCTCCTCGTTGCCCTCGGCGGGGATCAACCGGGCCAGGTGCGCCGCGAAGCGCGGGCCCTCCAGCGCCACCCCGGGCCAGGACAGACGGGCCGCCTCCAGCGCCGCCGCCAGTCGCTCCTGGAGGGCGGGCAGGGCACCAGCCGGCTCCGCTCTTCCTCGGGCGGTCATGAACGCCTGGGCTAGGGGCAAATCCGGGAGGGCCACGCCACAGGACACTATCACCGCGCACTGTCACCCCGCCGACCCCTCCCCATGTCGCAACCGCTTCTCCCCAGGGCAGGTGTCCCCCGGCACACGCTCCCGCCC
>NZ_RAWD01000116.1:0-26245 GCF_003612065.1 Corallococcus sp. CA047B | reverse complement strand
CCGTCCTCGTGGTGCTCGCCGCGCTCGGCGCCGCCGCCCAGCCGCCCACGTCCCCGCTGGGACCCGTGTCGCCCACCACCGGTCTGGTGTTGCGGGACGACGTGGTGCACGCCCTCATCCAGGAGAGCTCGGGCGACCGCATCCACGACGGCGTGCAGCGGCTGTCGCTCCTCGCCCGGGACGCCCAGGACGGCTACGCCGAGGCGGCCGGATGGACGCTGGCCGCCGCCCAGGCCGCGGGGCTTCAGGACGTGCACCTGGAGGCGATGAAGGATGGCCCCCAGTGGCGCGCCACCCGGGGCGAGCTGTGGGTGGCCGGTCCCCACCGTTACCGGGTCACGTCCTACGCGGACCTGCCCATGTCCCTGGCGAGCGGCAGTGGCAGCTTCGAGGGCACGGGCCTGGAGCTGGTCGACGTGGGCACGGGCACCCAGGATGCGGAGTACGCGGGCAAGGACCTGAAGGGCAGGGTGGCGCTCACCCGTGGCCATCCCACGGCCACGCTGCGCACCGCGGTGGCGAAGCTCGGCGCGGTGGGCGTGGTGTCTTCCTATTCGACGCCGCCCTGGAACGCCCCCCACCGCATGGATGGTGACTTCCCGGATCAGGTGGGCTGGGCCCATGTCCCGAATGCGCTGCTGCCGCAGGGGCAGCGCCCGCCCTTCCTGTTCATGGTCTCGGACCGGCAGGGGCGCGAGCTGCGGGCCCAACTGCGGGAGGGCCCGGTGAAGGTGGACGTGAGCGTCGCCTCGGAAGCGCCCACCGGACATCTCAGCATCGTCAGTGGCGTCATCCCCGGCACCCGCGCTGGAGAAGAGGTCGTCCTCACCGCGCACCTGGACCACTACAAGCCCGGGGCCGACGACAACGCATCAGGGGCGGCCACCCTGCTGGAGCTGGTGCGCACGTACACCACGCTCATCCGCCGGGGCGTGCTGCCGCCTCCGGTGCGCACCTTGCGCGTGCTGTGGCTGCCGGAGTTCGAGGGCACCCGCGAATGGTTCTCCCTCCACGGTGCGGATCCGGTGCGGCGGGTGGCCCAGTTCAACTTCGACATGCTCGGCGCCAGCATGACCCGCGCCCACTCGCGCTTCCTGGTGTCCTACACGCCGGACTGGAATGGCAGCTTCGTGAACGCCGTGTCCGAGTCCACGGTGGCCTTCATGAACCGCTTCAACGGGGTGGCCTACCCGCCGAGGAAGGACTTCCGCATCGGCTCGGTCACCGGCTCGCAGGATCCGCTGGATGCCCACATGGATCGCTACAGCCGGGGCTCGGACCACCAGCTCTTCAACGACCACGGCATCCCCGGCGTGGCCTTCTCCACCTGGCCTGACGACGGCTACCACACCAGCGGCGACCGGCCGGAGAACGTGGATCCCACCCAGTTGCACCGCGCCGCCTTCGCGGGCCTGGCGAGCATCACCGTCGCCGCCTGGGCCGAAGGCACGGGCGCCCTGGAGCTGGCGCGCCTGGTGTCGGTGCACGGCGTGCGGCGCGTGGCGGAGGACGAGTTCCGGGCCCGCCGCGACCTGGCCGCGACGCCCGTCGCGCAACTGCCCGGCACCGCCCGTCTGGCCCGCGCCGTGGTGCGCGCCGCCTACCAGCGCGAGCGCGACGCACTGAGCTCCTGCGTGCCCCTGGGGGCGCCCGCCGCGCCGGTGCAGGCCATGGCCCGGGCGCTGGAGACCGCGGAGACGCAGGCCCTGAAGCGCGTGGAGGTGGAGGCCAAGGCGCGCGGGGTGTCGTTGAAGGAGCCTGCTCCCAGCGAGGCCGAACGTCGGGCGCGGGCCTTCGTTCCGCGTCGCGTGAAGGGCCAGGAGCTTGCCTCGTTCGACGACGTGGAGCGCCGTGCGACCCCCGAGGCAAAGCCCCGGGTGGACGCGGTGCAGGCCGCGCTGACCGCGGCGGCCACGGCCCTGCGCGAGCGCGGGGAGGGCGAGCTGCGCTTCTACCAACTGGCCGAAGCCCTCGCGAGCTACGCCGACGGCGGGCGCTCCGTGGCGGACATCCGCGACGCGGCCTATGCCGAGTACGGCCACGTCTTTCCCGTGGAGGCGCTCGTGGACCTCTTCGAGCTGCTGGAGCAGGGCGGCGTCATGACGCGGAAGCGCTGAGGGGAACCCCCCCGGACTGTTGAAGTCCGGGGGGCCGTTCGTGGGCAAGGCCCTACTGCATGCAGCCGGCCCAGCCGCGCTTGCCATTGGCCAGGTCCAACTGGAACTGGCTGCCGGTGGTGCTGATGGAGACCGCGTCAGCCCAGTCTCCGAGGGTGGCCTGGAAGCTCCCCCGGACGCCCGTGACGCCGCAGGTCGCGCCGGCCGTGTTGGTGAGGTTGATCTGCGCCGTGCCCGGGTTGCCCGCCTTCCAGTTCCAGTTGCCCAGGTCCTGGGTCGCGTCCAGGCACACGGCCGTGACGTGGTAGTTCACCGGATAGGAGTGGGTGCCGGGCTTGGCCACGAGCTTCCAGTAGGAGCCATCGTTGAAGACCCGGGCCTCGTCCGGGTTCGCCTGATCGTCGAACGCCCACCCGTACCCGGTGATGTCGCCGCTGCTGTCCTTGATGTCGACGGCGAGGTTCTTCACCTGCTGCAGGAAGCACTGGCGGGTGCCATTGGCGGGGCCAATCACCTTGTCACCGGAGGTGGCCTGCTGCCCCGTGCTCCAGTCGACCTCCAGGCGGTTCGCCGAGGTGTTCACGCAGCGCGCGAAGGCGATGAGGTGCTTTCCCGCCGCGGGCTGGACGAAGAGCTCGTAGTTGCCGCTGGCGTTCTTGCGCACGCCGGCCATCGCCGGGTACGTGCCGCCGGAGTAGAGGAAGGCGCCCACGGGCCGCATGTGCCCGCCGATGCCCGACAGGAAGCAGGTCCGGTTGACGGAGGTGCCGATGTCCACGGAGCTCGTCTGGGTATCCCCCCACGAGTAGTTCCAGTTGCCCGAGAAGGCGTCTTCCCGCTGCCCGATCGCGGTCTCATCCTGGAGCTCGGGCTGCTGCTCCTCCATGCCGCCGCACGCAGCCAGGGGAACCGCCACCATCGCGGACAGCGAGAGCGCCTTGATGAAGTTCGTGAGCATTGTGTGTTTCTCCTTGTCTGGGTTTGACGTGCTCTTGATGAGCATGCAGGGACCCATTTCAAGGCACGTGCCACGCTCCTCCCGCCCGCATTCCCCCGCGCGGCAGGGCTTTTCACGGCAAGCCCCGCCAGTCGTGGGCAGCTCCGGCCGGCAAACCTTGCCGGTCCCTGGGGCGACCCGGTGGGATAGGGTCGCCGACCATGCGCACCCATCGAGTCCTGTTCACCCTGCTGCTGCTCACCGCTCCCAGTGCACTCGCGCGCGAACCCTTCCCTGACGCGACGACCCATGAAATCCAGGCGATCTTGCTGAATGCGCACAATGGCTACCGCTCGCGCCACGACGCTCCCAGGCTGGAGGTGGATCCAGCGCTCGTGGCCTTCGCGAAGGGCCGCGCGAGAGAGGTCTCGACGTCCGAAGGTCTCGGCGAGGCCCACCGGGGACTCGTCCACGGATACGGTGAGAACCTCTATTGGGCCGGGAGCTCGACGAAGGCGGAGGCGGCCGCCATCGCGGCTGCCGCCGTCAAGGCCTGGTACGACGAGATGAAGCTGTACGACTTCAAGAGCGGTTCCTCCTCCAAGGCCACCGGCCACTTCACGCAGCTGGTCTGGAAGGGCACCACCAAGGTGGGCTGTGCCGTCGCCCAGGGGAAGGGCTCCAGGTTGTACGAAACGTATGTGGTCTGTAATTACGAGGCCCCAGGAAACATGATGGGGGACTTCCAGAAGAACGTCTCCCCCAAGCGCTGACTGGGAGCGCGGCAGGGCCCCCTTGCACGCAAGGGGGCCTCGGCAATCGCGGGGACGGTCGGGATCAGTCCTGCTTCAGGGTGCTGAACACGGCGGGCAATTCCTTTTCACCCAGGCCCGCGCCGAGGGCCCGCCGGTAGTTCTCGAGCAGCTCCTTGGGGAAGCGCGCGCTGATGCGGGCGTCCGTGCTCAGCCGGACGATGTGCTCGATGGCCGCGACGTGGGTGTTGAGACTGCACTGATCACCCGAGAAGTCGTTGCGGTCGATCATCCCCTGCGCGGCGTCGGCGGTGACGGAGATCAGGCCGAGGAAGGAGTTCTTCTGGGCGAAGAAGGCCTTCGGATCGAGCCCTTCTGCCTTGCACATCGCCGCGGCGTGGAGGACCGCCAGGGTGCCTCCGTAGTAGGCCTCCAGGATGGCGCAGTCGAGCGTCGCGGCGGAGCCGATCTTCTCGTCGACGAAGACGGAGTTCCTGGCGATCGCCTGGAGGGTCTCCGCGTGCCGGTCGAAGGTGGCTTTCGACCCGGCGTAGAAGACCGTGGCGTAGTCGGTGGCCACGAAGGCCGGGTAGGCGAGGATCGCGGCATCCAGGTAGTCCACGCCGTGAGCCTTCGCCCACTCCAGCCCTCCTCGCGCGTCCGCGGGGGAGCCGCTGGTGATCTGGACGAGCGTCGTCCCGGCGAGCGCGGCCGCGACGCTCGTCGAGGAGACCAGCTCGGAGAAGGCGGCGTAGTTGGACAGCGAGACGACCACGAGGTCCCGTCCGGAGACGGCCTCGCCCAGGTTCTCGAACGCGAGGGTGCCACCGCCCACGGCCCTGGCCTTGGCTGGCGTCCTGTTCCAGACCGCGACCTCGTGCCCCGCCGCGGCGAAGGCCCGCGCCAGAGCGCTTCCCATGAGCCCACTGCCAATCACCGCAATCTTCGTCGGACGGCTGGAAGGCATCTTCAGTCCCCTGTTGTTTGAGCAAGCGCGGGCCTTGCACCCGGTGCTCGCGGATGAGAGCACGGGCGCGCTGGAGAATCCCGAGGTTGTTACAGGGGAGGCCGGGGCCGAAACGGCTGGTTCACGGAGGCTGGTGGTGACTTGGCTCCTGCGCCCACGGCTCGCGGAGCATGCTCCCGGTGCCAAGGGACAGGCCGTAGAGTTCCCCGGCATTCGTGCGCATCACCATCGTCGCGATCTCCTCGGCGCGGATGCGGCTCACTTCCCCACCGCGAACCATGTCGCCGAGTGCCATCGCCAGCGCGGTTCGCGTCTGGCTCGTTCCAATCCAGGCGGCCAGCTCCCAGCCGGTGTCCGGCCCGAAGGACGCGGCGTCGGTCCCGAAGAGCACCTTGTCGGGGAACTGGCGCAACCAGTCCCTGAGTATCGCGGCCAGCGCCTGGGGCGTGTAGAGCAGCGCCATCGCGGACGTGTCCACGTAAACGTTTGGCTTCCACATCATCGCGCGCGCATGGGCCGCGAAGACGCCACCGCCGTGCACGAGGACGAAGCGGGTGTGGCGCAGCGTCGGATCATTGAACGTCGGCTCCAGCAGCAGCGGGTCGGCTCCGGCGGTCTCGTAGTACGCGCCCGGGCCCTCGAACGCGTGGAGGTGGACCGCCATCCCCAGGCGGCCGGCCTCGCGTGAAATCTCCCGGAACAGGAAGTCCTGGAGCGCCTTGTACTCGGCATGGGACGGCTCTCCACCGCCGACGTAGCGCGAGTACACGGCGGCCGCGGTCTGGGCGGGGACGTCGGCGAAGTCCAGGGAGCGGAGCAGGGCCGCCTCGAACTTCACCGCGACGCAGTCCGCCAGCTTGTGACGCTCCAGCGTGGGCGTCACCACGGTCCGCAGGTACGCCTCCAGTGTCCCCGGCAGCTCCGCGACCTTCAGCTCCGCCAGGTAGCGCCGCAGGAGCGACACCTCCTGCGGATACAGCTTGAGGCGATCCGGCGTCCTGGCGGCTTCCGCGCGCGTGGAGAGCGGAAACATCAGTGCATCCACGAAGGACACCCAGCGGAAGCGCGGCGGCGAAAGGCCCGGTCCCATCGCCACCCGGTTCGTGAGCATCACCTCCGTCCCCACGCGGTCCAGCACCCACTCGGGGAATCTCTCTCCGTGCTGCTCGGCGATGGCCCGCATGGTGGCCCGCAGCACGAGCCAGTGCTCGTCGCTCAGCAGCTCATCGTGGGGGTATCCATAGAGGGCTTGATACGCGGCCACCCAAACGGGGCTCTCCGGCTGCAAGGTCACGGGGAGCGGGAAGTCCCCCAGCACCTCCAACGAAAGCGCGTCGAACTCCGTGTCGCCGGGCACGGTCGTGTTCGCATGGGTGTGGTTGTCCACGGCCCGGAGCTCACCGATGAATTCGCGCAGCTCGGCCGTGCTCGTGTCCGGTGTCATCACGCCCTCCTTTTCACCATGACCATGGGGGAGGGTGCCGCCAACCGTGGGCGGGCGTCCGTCCGCAGGACTCGCAGGCCGGCCATGGCCCGGTGCGGCAAGGTTCAGGTGGCACGGTCGCGCACATCGCGCACGCGATTGCGCCCTGGGTGGGATCCAAAGAGACCGGCAGCTGACAAGACAGCATGGAAGCAACCCCTGCCACGCTGGAGACACCGTGCGAGTCCCGAACAAATCCCTGGCCGTGGCGTGCGCCGCGGTCTTCCTGTCCTTCGGCTGTGGCGACGACGCGGATGACGGCCCCCCGCAGGCGGATGACATCGAGAGTCGGAGGGCGGGAGAGTCGCTCGACTCGCTGGAGTCCCGCTGGAAGCGGGCCGTGAAGGACAAGCCCACCGGCATCGCCTCCACCGTGGACCTGTCGGGCAGCTCCATCGTCCTGACCACGAGAGGCCAGACCCAGGTGGACGCGCCTGGCGTGCTGGTGCCCGCGCCCATGTTCCCCAACAACCAGCGCTGCCTCTTCCTGACCAACGCGCAGGTCGGCGCGCAGACGGGGCTGCTGGTGCTGGAGGGGACGCAGATCCAGTTCACCGCCGGCACGCTGGGCAGCGTCGAAGTCGGCTCCGCCACCGCGAACTCCGTGGTCGGGCTGACCACCCGGGACACCACCAGCGACTCCAACCCCACCGCCACCTTCCCCGAGGACTGGAGCGGCACGGACAAGTCCCTGTTCTTCTCCGACGCGGCCGTCATCCACGCCAGCAACCTCACGCTCACGGGCTTCACCCGGGGCCTGCTCATCACCCCCACGGGCAACACGCCCATCACGGGCAGCGTGACGGTGGGCTCCGCGGAGCGGCTGTACTGGGATGCGAAGTCCGTCATCCAGGTGGCGACGAGCACCGTCCAGAGCCCCGCGTTCGCGCTCGGCGGCGAGGTGAATGCCGGCGCCCTCAGCTCGCCGGAGCTTTCGGCCTCCGGTCAGCCTCCCAGCATGATCAAGGGCACGCAGGCCCAGGTGACGCTCCGCCCCGGCAACGTGAAGAGCCAGGGCTCCTTCCAGCTCACCCAGGGGGTGACGCAACAGGGGGCCATGCTCCTGCCGGCCGACGTGGAGCTGGCCTATGACACGACGCCCGTCACGGTGAAGAAGAACCAGCGCGCGCTGATCCCCGTGGTGTTCCGGGAGAAGACCCTCCACGGGGATGCCGTGCTCTCCAAGCTCGAGGTGACGGGCACCGGCAAGGAGGCGGTCAGCGTCCCGTTGGATCAGGTGGAGAGCTACCTGGATTCGCTCTGGGCGAACGTGGGGCAGTCAGGCATCAGCGCGCCCTTCCTGGCCATTGGCCTGGCGCCCCTGTCGCCGTTCATCGCGCTGGGGGAGGCGCTCGGGTGTCTGTTCTCCACCTGTCCCCGTGCCTTCCCCATCTGGATGGAGACGGGGAAGGTGGAGCGCTTCCACATCATCGTCCAGGGCAAGCTTCCCCCGGGCACCTACGACGCGACGGTCACGCTGGTGGGCCACAACTCCACCGCCCAGAGCATCCCGGTGGCCTTCACCATCACCGAGTAACGGGGCGTTTGATGCGCTCACCGCGGTGGGAGAGCACTTCCCCACCGCGGAAGGCGCGGCCCTCCCGAATGCACTGTCGTTGCCGCGGGCCTTCGCAATATCGCATCGCGTCCTCCCGGCCGTGTATCCTGGTCATTCCACGGATACGGATCGGCTGTTCACGGAGACGCATCGGCATGTCACTGGGATTCGAAGTCGAGTTGAATGTCAATGTAAGAACCCAGTCCGGAAAAGTCTTCGACGGATTGTACAAAGGCGTGACGTTGTTCAAGACCCAGGTCAAGCCTGGCGTGAACGCGGTCATCGAGACAGGCACGATGGGCGGTTCGTCGACCTTGGAGCTTGTCTCCAACGTCAACCTCAACCCCTACGACTCCGCCCCCAAATGGAAGGTCCAGGTCAAGCAGCTCGTGGCGCTCGTCGAGGCCCTGTCGGGCATCAAGAGGATGGAATCCATCGAGTCCTTCGTGAGGCAGACCCAGCACACGCTGCTCAAGGTCTCCCCCAAGCGGATTTCCAAGGACGTCGACGAACGCATGGGTGCCTCGGAGGTCCCTTACTGGCAGAGCCTCTTCTGCTGCTGCTGGCCCTCGGAGGATCAACGGGTGGCGGAAGTCCGGGCCGCCACGCTTGCGCCCGCTGGCAAGTTCATCTCGGATGACTGCATCCAGGTGAACTTCTCCACGAACCTGGACTACCTGGGCGAATGTCTTGTCAAGAAGGAGCACCCCTTCGATGCGCTATTGGAACCCAGGCATGGCGACGCCGAGATGCAAGTCGTCGCGAGCATCTTCAACCTGTCTTTGCCCCATCGATTCGGCCGCGAACACCCCCGGCTGCTGGCGTATCTGTTCCTGGTCCTGCACCGGCTGACGTTCGAACATCACATCGGGGCGGGAAAGAACCGCTTCCTCTTCCTGCCGCGCTTCGACCTCCTGGACCTCCGCGAGCGCTTGAGCGACACGGACCGCAAGGTCCTGGGCGACATGGATCTCGAGACCCTCTCCCAGCGCTGGTTTGCAAAGGGGAAAATGCGGCTGACAAGCGTCTTCAGCCCGGCGTATCAACAGGTGAAACGCAGCGGTCCCGCTCCCGTGCAGAACACGGTCGAGGAGTTCCTTCGTGCGGCCCTCTACGCCGACTTTGGAGGACTCAATCGGAAGGTGGTCACCGACCACATCATGCGCGTCCCAGATTCGACCTTGCCCATCGAGGTGAAGGGAGCCGACAACATCGTCTTTGAAGGGAGACTCGGCACCTGGACGCAGTTCGCCGGAAAGGACATCGACCTGGAGGAGCTGAGCCGCGAGGAAATCCTGGATGCACTCAAGCGGGCCCTGAAGGCGCTGGGCAACATCGTGACGGGGTACGACGTCGCTCCCAAGACGAAAAGGATCCCACTGGACGACTTGGACTCCGGAGAGGGTGAAGGCGACAGCCTGCTTGTTTCCCTCGGCGATGTCTGAGGCCAGCCGGCTCCCTCTCACGGGAGCCGGCCAGGTCATGCACGTCGCGCTACGGCAGGGGCCGGGAGCCCGCCGACGGACCCTCGGGGACCGCGGGCCAGCCGTTGGACCAGGTGATGGCATCCACGAGCATCACCCGCGCGGTGTGGGCGCTGTTCCAGGCGTGATAGACCATGAACGTGTCACCGCGAGGCCCGGTGACGACGGAGTTGTGCCCCGGCCCCACCCAGCCGCCACCCGTCGCGAGGATGGGCGCGCCGAGCTTCGTGTACGGGCCCAGCGGGCTGGTGGCCCGCGCCACGCCCACGGCGTACCTGCTGTCGTAGTACGCGTTGCCGCTGTAGAAGAGGTAGTAGTAGCCGTCGCGCGCGACGACCCACGGCGCCTCCACGACGCCGCCCTCCCACCCCAGGTTGTTGGTGATGAGCGTGCGGCGCGTGCCCACCAGCGACAGGCCGTCCGCCGCCAGCTGCTGGCCGTAGATGGGCGTGGGCTGCCCCACCGCGTTGCCGTCCGCCTTCCACACGAGGAACGGCGTACCGGCGGTGTCCTTGAAGAAGGTCGCGTCAATCATCCCCATGCCCGCGTCGTGCACCAGGGGCCGGCCCAGGTCGGTGAACGGCCCGAGCGCGCTGGCCGACGTGGCCGCGCCAATGGACAGACGTCCGTCCGAGTGCCGCGCCGTGTAGTACGCGATGAAGCGCGTTCCCACCTTGTGGAGCTCCGGCGCCCAGAAGTCGCCCGTCGCCCACGAGGGCCGCGTCCCGGACGGGAAGATGGAGCCCGCGCCCGTCCAGTTCACCAGGTCCGTGGACGTGCGCAGCGGGAAGGCGCTGGCGGCACCGCCGGACGTGCAGGCGGCGACATACCGCGTCCCATCATGGATGACGCCCGGGTCCGCGCAGTCCACGGGGACCACCGGGTTCTGGTACAGCCCGCCACAGCCCGTGTAGCGGAATGACATGCCACACGCGTTCGAGCCGCTGAAGTACGGCGCCCAGCCGTTCGACAACACGGTGTAGGAATTGGGGGACGCATTCGTGCACGCCCGGTCCCAATACACGCGTCCGCCAACATCGTCGTACTGCGCCGGGTGGTTCGCAGGGCGCAGCCACGCCGCCCCGTAGGTGACGCGCGTCGCGCACGCGGCGGCCCCGGCGCAATCCGTGTCGAGCGCGAGGACACACGCGTTGTTGCCGGTGAAGTACGGCCGCCAGCCATTGGAGAGCACCGCGTAGGAATTGGTGCCCTCGTTGATGCAGGCGCCGTCCCACGTCACCAGGTCCGCCGCGACGTCATACTGCGCCGGGTGGCCCGAGGGACGGATCCACCGGTCGCCGTAGGTGATGCGCGTGCTGCACGCGAGCTCCTGGGAAGCGGAGCCCACGGGGGACGTGTCCACGGGCGCGGCGTCAGGGCCGCAGCCGGAAGCGAGCGCCGACAGGGCGCCCACGACCGCCAGGGCCAGGATACGGGGGGATTGTTTCATGCGAAGACCTCCGAGCAAGGGGGGAAGGTGAACCAGTATGGTGGTCCTGATAAAACAGTCAAAACTGTTTTCCCTGTGCGCGCGGATGGCGTGTTCCCGTGGCGTCATTCGTTCAGGGAGCCTCCCGGACTCAATCTTTCCTCGCTCGCGCGTCTGACCTGCTGCCGTGCCTGTGCCGCATGCATTCCGATTTTCGGAGCATGTGTGTCCTTGGAGGCGATTCTCCGTGACCCACCCATCTGTCTTCCGGGGAGCCCGTTGGCTCGTCCTGGTGCCCCTGCTTGGCTGCGGTTCTCCCTCCGTGGAGGCCGCTGCCGCATCCCACCCGAACGCGCCCGCTTCGCGCCCGCTGGCGCTGGCCACGGGACCCGAGCTGCTGCGGGACGTGAACACCCGACCGAGCCCCTTTCCGCGCATCCTCACCAGCGGCTCCGGGTCTGGCGGAGGCGCCGTCACCCTGGCGAATGGCACCGCCGTGATGGTGCTCGAGGATCCCCTGACGGGATGGGACCTGTGGCGCAGCGACGGCACCTCCGCGGGCACCACCCTCATCCAGGACCTGACGCCGGGGATGCTCTCCAGCGTCCAGGGACCCACGGAGCTCACCGCCGTGGGCAACGCGGCCTACTTCTTCACGGCGCGGAGCTTCCTGGGCAGGACGGGCCTGTGGAAGACGGATGGCACCACGCCTGGAACCCTCCTCCTCCAGGAGTTCGAGGGCTCGGGAGATGACTCAGACGAGCGGCGCGGCACCATCCTTCCGTTCGGCTCCGGCGTCCTCTTCTCCTTCGGCAGCGCGCTGTGGAAGACGGATGGCACGGTGGCGGGGACCCGGGAGCTCAAGCGCTTCCCGCCCAGGGTGGATGGGTTCGGCTACGCATTCTCCGGGATCACCGCGCTCGGCGTGGCGCTCGACGGCGTCGCGCTCTTCATGGGCAACGACCCCGCCACCGGCATGGAGCTGTGGAAGACGGACGGCACGCCCGAGGGCACCGTCCCCGTCAAGGACCTCATCCCGGGAGAAGCGGACGGCCAGACCTGGCGCTTCACGCGGATGGGGCAGAGCGCCTTCTTCGTCGGGGGCCTCGCCATGGATCAGCTCTGGAGGAGCGATGGCACCCCGGAGGGCACGACCGTCGTGTACGCGTTCCCGGAGTTCCAGGACCGCATCAACCTGCTCACCGCCGTGGAAAGCACCCTGTACCTCTCCACGGACCGCGCGCTCTGGAAGAGTGATGGGACGACGGCGGGCACCGGGGAGGTGCAGCGCTTCAGCCGCTGGAACTCGTACGGACTCCAGGTCGTGGGCAGCCGGCTCTTCTTCGTCGCGTACGACGCCGTCGCGGGCGAGGAGCTGTGGATGAGCGATGGCACGCCCGGCGCCGCCACGCGCGTGGCGGACCTGTGGCCCGGGGCGGGGGACTCGCAGCCCTCCAACTTCGAGTCCTGGGAGGGCCACCTCTACTTCCAGGCCACGCCCCAGGCGGGCGTGCTCGGCCTGTACAAGACGGATGGCACCCCCGCCGGCACCACGGCGCTGAAGACGTGGGAGGGCTACACCGGGGACTACGCCCCGAGTTCGCTCGACCCGGTGAGCCTGGGAGACTCGCTCCTCTTCCACGTCGAGCCGCTTTCAGGCGGGACGCAGGTGTGGCGCACCGATGGCACCGTCGCGGGGACGCGCCTCCTGGAGCCGCTGAAGGCGGGCGCGACGCGGTCGTCCATGGCGTCCCTCTCCAACGTGGGGGAGCTGGCGGGCCACCTCTACTTCCTGGCCTCCGAGGACGGGCAGCTGCTCTCCCTCTGGAAGAGCGACGGGACGTCCGCCGGGACCTCCCGGGTCACCACCTTCGCCAACACCCGGGCGGACCTCTTCGCGGAAGCGTTCGCCACCCAGAGGGTGGGCACCTGGTTGTTCTTCGGGCTGGAGGACACCACGCACGGCGCGGAGCTCTGGCGGACGGACGGCACCGCGGCGGGCACGGCGCGGGTGAAGGACCTGGTCCCCGGCGAGGACGGGAGCGACCCGCGCAACCTCATCGAGGTGGGCGGGGGGCTCCTCTTCACCGCGGGCAGCTATGAATCCATGCAGCTCTGGAAGAGCGATGGGACGGAGGCGGGCACCGTGCCCGTTGCGCTCTCCGACCCGGAGGCCGTGCTGAACGAGGCGCATACCTTCACGAAGCTGGGGGACCGGGTGCTCTTCGCCGCCAAGAACGCGGACGGCGATGAAGTCCTGTGGGTCACGGATGGCACGACCGGGGGCACGCGGGTGCTCAAGACCTTCGTGAAGGGGACGGGCGTCAGCTCCACCTGGGTCAACGACATCGCGGTCGCCAACGGCGTCGCCTTCTTCGCGCTGACGGAGCTCCACCAAGAAGAGGCCGCGGGCGACCCGGCCCGCCTCTGGAAGACGGACGGAACGCCGGAGGGCACCGTGCAACTGGTCCCCCAGACGTTCGGCGGCCTGGACGCGCTCGCGTGGGTGAACGGGCGGCTCTACTTCGCGTCGAGCAACGCGGCGAATGGCTGGGAGCCGTGGGTCAGCGACGGGACGGCGGCGGGCACGCGGATGCTCGTGGACCTCCACCCGGGCACCGGCAGCAGCAACCCCCGCCATTTCCTGAAGCTGGGCACCACCGTGTTCTTCACCGCCAACGATGGCACGCACGGGATGGAGCCGTGGGTGACGAACGGCACGCCGGAGGGCACCTCGCGGCTGGCGGACATCTGGCCCGGCGCCGAGTCCGGCATGCGCTTCTTCGTGGCGGACGGCACGTCCTTCCTCGCGCCGCTGTCCCTCGAGGATCGGGGCATCGTGCTCTTCTCGGCGGCGGAGCCCGGGCACGGCGCGGAGCTGTGGCGCACGGACGGCACGGCGGCGGGCACCTCCCGTTGGGTGGACGTGCTGCCCGGCCCGCTCTCCTCGGACCCCACCAACCTGGCGCGCCTGGGCGACCGGCTCTTCTTCTTCGCCGCGGATGAGACGCATGGCCGCGAGCCCTGGAGCCTCTCGCTGGACTTCACGCCGACGGCGCCGGACACGACGGCGCCGGTCCTCACCTGTCCGGCCAACGTGACGGCACGGGCCAGCGGCGCGGACGGCGCGGACGTCACCTACGCCGCGACCACCGTCGCCGACGAGCGCGGGGAGACCGTCGCTCCCACCTACAGCCAGGCCTCCGGCACGCGCTTCCCGGTGGGGGACACCACGGTCAGCGTCACGGCGAAGGACGCCACGGGGAACGAGGCCCGGTGCACCTTCCAGGTGAAGGTGGAGCCGGCCGCGAAGCCGCAACCGCCCGCCGAGGACACGGACGACTCCGGCTCTGGCTGCAGCGCGGCGCTGACGCCGGAGGCGTGGCCGTTCTGGTCCCTGCTGACGCTGGGCTGGACGCTGCGCCGGCGCAAGGGCACTCGCGGCACCGACGCCTGACGCAGGGGGCGCACGGGACGGCGGAGGCCCGCGATGGGGCACCGCCGTCCCGTGCGCCCCGGGTTCAACAATGCACCTCCAGACACCTGCACGCACCCGGGTCGCCTTGCGGTGCACCTGTCGGATGCCGCTAGCGTGCCTGTCGTCCATTCCAACCCGGAGGTCGCGACATGGAAACGGAACGCGGAAGGGCCTGGGTCCCCTGGCTGGTGACGGCGCTGGTGGCGGTGCTCGCGGGCACGGTGCTCTACCTGTCGCATCGCAGCTCGACGCTGGCTGACGCGGCGGCGACGGCGGCGGCCACCCGGGCCAGCGACGCCGAGGCCGCGAAGCAGTTGCTGGAGACGAAGCTGGCCGCGCTGGAGGCCGAGCGCGAGAAGCTGACCACGGAGAAGGATCAGCTCAACACCGAGAAGGCCCAGCTCAGCCAGACGGTGCAGGAGCAGGAGGCGGAGCTGGCCCGGCTCAAGGCCACCTACGAGGACCTCCAGGACAAGATGAAGAAGGAGATCGCCGAGGGCGCCGTCCGCCTGACGCAGAACGAGGGCCGCATCCAGGTGGACCTCGTCGACAAGGTCCTCTTCGATTCAGGGGACGCCAGCATCAGCGCGCGCGGCCAGGAGGTCCTCACCCGGCTGGGCGGCGTCCTGTCCAAGGTGGATGACAAGCGCATCCAGGTGTCGGGGCACACCGACGACTCACCCCCTTCCCAGAAGCTCCAGGCCACCTTTCCCACCAACTGGGAGCTGTCCGTCGCGCGCGCCGTCAACGTGGTGCGCTTCCTCCAGGACAAGGGCGGCGTGCCCGCGAAGCGCATGCTCGCGGCCGGCTACGGCGACACGCGGCCCCTGGGGGCCAATGCCTCGCCCCAGGGACGCGCTCGCAACCGCCGCATCGAGCTGCTGCTGATTCCGGAGCTGTCCGCCCGGCGCAACCCCGCCATCGCGAAGGCAGCCCCCGCGAAGGCGGCCCCCGCGAAGGCGACCCCGGCGAAGCCCGTCCTCGTCAAGAAGGTCCGGGCCAACAAGTAGGACTCAGGGGCGGCGGGCGTGCGGCGAGCGGGCCCGGGGTTCAGCGCAGGTGCTGGAACTTCTCGCGGTGGCTTCGCGCGACCCGCAGCTCCGCGCCGCCGGTGAGCACGACGATGAGCTCCCTGCGGCCCTCGCTGCGCAGCTCCCGGATGCGGCGCGAATTGACGATGGCCGAGCGGTGGATGCGCATGAAGCACCCCGGATCCAGGCGCGCCTCCAGGCTCTGCATCGACTCGCGGTGGAGGTACGCCTTCCCGCCCGCGTGGATCTGCACGTAGTAGTCGGCGGCCTCGATGTATTCGATTTCGTCCACGTCCAGGAACACCACGCGGCCCGTGTCACGGATGGCGAGCCGGCGCACCCACGGCTCGGGCGCGGGCGGAGGTGGCGGGGCGGGCACGCCATCGCGCTCACCGTAGGTCGAGAGCACCGACATCAGCCGCTGGCTCAAGTCCGACATGCGCGTCAGGCGGATCTGCGCCTTGGCGCGGCCGACGGCGTCGTGGAAGCGCTCGTCGCCAAAGGGCTTGAGCAGGTAGTCCAGCGCGTGGATGTCGAAGGCGCGCAGCGCATAGCGATCATACGCGGTGACGAAGATGACGGCCGGGACCTCCGCGGGGGCCAGGTGGGCCAGCACCTCGAAGCCGTTGAGTTCGGGCATCTGCACATCCAGCAGCACCAGGTCGGGCCGCTGCTCGCGGATGAGCCGCACGGCCTCCGGCCCATTGCCCGCCTCGCCCACCACGCGGACCTCCGGGTCGCGGGCGAGCAGCAGGCACAGGCCCTCTCGGGCCAGGGGCTCGTCATCCACGACGAGCGTGCGGATGCACGCGGACGCATTCATGACGCGGCCTTCTCCAGCGAAGCGGACTCGAAGGGCAGCTCCAGGCGCGCGTGCACGCCGCCCCCTGCGCGGTTCTCCAGCGTGAAGGCGTGGCGGTCGCCGTAGAGCTGGTGCAGGCGCGCGCGCACGTTGGCCACGCCGATGCAGCCGTCGCGGGTGTCCCAGCCGGGAGAAAGGCCGGGCCCGTCGTCGAGCACCTCCAGCAGCAGCCGTGCCCCGTCCCGCGAGGCGCGCAGCTCCACGCGTCCGGCGCCGGAGCGCGTGGCGAGACCGTGCTTGAGGGCGTTCTCCACCAGCGGCTGGAGGATGAGGTGCGGCACGAGCGCGCCGAGCGTGGCGGGGTCGATGGCGCGGACCACCTGGAGCCGATCCGGGAAGCGGGTCTGCTCGATGTCGAGGTAGCGCTCCAGGAAGTCGAGGTCCTCGTGGAGCGGGACGTGCTGGCGGCCGCTGGTGTTGAGGGCCATGCGCAACAGCTCGCTCACGCCGGTGAGCATGCGGATGGAGCCGACGGTGTCCTGCTTGCGCACCAGGACGGAGATGGCGTTGAGCGTGTTGAAGAGGAAGTGGGGGTGGAGCTGGGCGCGCAGGGCGTCAAGCCTCGCGTGGGCCAGCCGCGTCTCCAGTTGGGCCTGGGCCAGCTCCCCCTCGCGGTAGCGGCGGTGGTATTCGATTGCGTGGCCGACGGCGAGGATGCCGCCGTACACGAGCAGGTCCGTGACGAAGTACTTGAACACCAGGAGCGGCAGCACCTGGCCCAGGGAGTTCTGCAGGAACCACGGCTCCTTCGCGGCCCGCGACACGAAATAGACAAGGATGACGTGGGGAACGAGCAGCGCGGCATGCGCCGTCAGGTGCACCGCGAGGCTCCGGGGCCAGCCGTCCCGCTCCAGCCGATAGCGCCGTCCGAGCGCGAGGATGATCGGGGTGGCGAAGGCCCAGTACTGCCACGGCGGCAACTGCATCAGCAGCGCCCGGCTCAAGGGGTAGTTGGGGTCCCTGGCCTGCGAAGAGAAATAGACGTGGATTGAAGTGATGACGCCCGGCAGGGCCCACATGAGCATGAGCCGGGGCAGGCGGCGCGCGAGGGAAGGGGAGGCGTCCACGGGGAGCCGATGCTACCTCCTCGCCCGGAAGTCCCGGCGGGCCGGTGCAGCCAACGGGCTCCGCCCTGCAGCCAACGGGCACGCGGGGCCCCCCGGGCTCAATCCTCGTCGTCAACCGCGTGGGGCTCGGGCTCCAGCCGGGCCTGACGCTCGCTGGCCTCCCACGACGCTTCCGCGTCACCGGCGTGCACGCGGGCGGCGGCCTCATCGTCCTGCGCGCCCGTCCACGTGGTGTGCCCGCCTGCGAAGCCTTCCAGCGGCCGGGGCCCACGGTGGGACTCCACCTCCAGGTCCTTCTCTTCCTCCGCGCGCAGCCGCTCCCGCTCCTGTTCCCGCTCGTGCTGGTGCTGCTTCTCGATGGGGCTGTCCGCCATGGTGCCGTCACCTCCTGTCAGAAGGTTCGGTCCTCCCTCGCGGAATGGCAGCCTGGGGGCGGGGAGTCACGGATGGCCGCCTGCCCTCCGGACGGTTGGAAGCCCGGGTGGACGCGCGACCTGCAGCGTGTCGTCGGAGGTGAGCAGCCCTTCCCCCTGGCTTCAAGCGGACGTGCCGGCAATCCCATGCCTCTCACGCGCCCCTTTATCCGAGGCGCGTGAAATCATCACGCAGGCCCTGCGCTATTCGACGGAAGCGACCTTGTCGTTCTTGTCGAACTTCACCTTCACCTTGGTCATCTTGCCCTTCCAGTAGGTCCAGGTGCTGGAGGCGAAGGACGGCGTCTCATGGGGAGGCGGGGGACCCCACGCCATGCGCACGGCCTCGCGCGACATGCCGGGCTCCACTTCCGAGGCCTCGACCTTCTTGCGGTCCTCTGGCGACAGCGCCGCGAGCTTCGCGGCCTGGTCCTCGGCGGCGAACGCGGCCTGGAACAACTTCCACGTGTCCGCGCCCGAACGGGAGTCGTTCTCGAAGGAGAACTCCATGCCCGAGTCCACGGCCTTGAACTTCACCTGGGAGGAGCCCTTGTCCAGCACCTCGACCTGGGTGTTGAACGGGAGGATGGGGCCCTTGAGGTAGTTCACCCAGGACACCGTCCCTTCCTCGAAGTGGAGGTTCGCGGTCGCGTAATAGAGGACCTTCTGCACCGGGGCGGGCGCGGGCGCGGCCACGGGGGGCTCATCGCCGAACGACACGACCTTGCCGTCGGCGTCGAACGCGACCTCGAAGGTGGCGAACTTGGAGCTCCAGTAGGTCCAGCGGTTGCCCTGGAGCGACGGGGTGCGGTGCGGCGGCGGCGGCCCGATGGTCAGCAGCACCGCTTCCCGGGACATGCCCCTGGCCAGCTCTCCCGACTTCACCTGCTTCTGGTCTTCCGGCGAGAGCGCGGCGATGCGCGTCGCGGGATCCGTGGGGGCGAAGAACCCGGTGAACAGCACCGCGAGCGGCTTGCCCAGGCTCCGGTGGGTCACGACCCGGAACTCGGCCTGGGAGGGGTCGAGCACCTTGCAGGTGATCTCATCGTCGTCGCGGTCCAGCACCTCGATCTTCGTGCCGACGGGAAGCAGCGTGCCCTTGCCGCGGTAGTTCACCAGGGAGAGCTGACGCTTGTTGAGCAGGAAGTTGGCCTGCGCGAACAGCGTCTCGGCCTGGGCGCTCAGCGCCGTCAGCAGGCCCAGCGCGAGCAGGCCGCGAAGAACGTTCTTTCGATACATGTGAAACCCCCTCATGTTTGGAATCGCGGCGCGTATGTAGTTGTCTCGCGAGGACGGTCGCAAGAACTTTGCGGGTGCCTGCGGTATGAACAGCGGATCATGCGCCGCGCTCCGTCCATGGGTCCTCCGCCGCCTCCGCCCCGCTTCCGGCGGCGCTTGTTGGCGGTGATGCTGCTCACGGGCCTCATTCCGCTGGTGCTGCTGGGCGCGCTGGCGCAGGGCGTGCTGGAGCGCGTGCTCTCCGTGTCCATCGCCCCGGTGGAGGGCGTGCTCGATGGCGTGTCCGCGGACCTGGAGCGGCGCGGACTGCCGCAGGGCACGCTCGACGATGCGCGGTTGAACCTCGCGCAGGCGGAGCTGGCGCGGCGGGCGCTGGTGCGCCGCGTGCCCGTCTTCATCGCCGGGTTGGGGTTGGTGTCCGGTCTCGTGCTGGCCGTGGCCGCGGCGCTGCTCGGCCGCGTCCTCACGCGCCCCGTGGGCACCCTCATCGACGGGATGCGGGCCTACTCCCGGGGCGACCTGGCCGTCCGCTTGTCCGTGCCGGAGCCGCCGCGCGACGAGCTCCAGTACCTGCTGGGGCAGTTCAACCGCATGGGCCAGGAGCTGCTGGGCCAGCGCGAGCGCCTCAAGGCGGCCGAGCAGATCGCGGCCTGGCAGGACGTGGCCCGCGCGCTCGCCCACGAGCTGAAGAACCCCCTCACCGCAATGAAGCTCTCGCTCGCGCGTCTGTCCCGCCAGGATGACAGCACCCCGCCGGACCCGACGCGCCTCGCCGAAGCGGTGGCACTCCTCCAGGAGGAGGTGGACCTGCTCATGCGCATGACGCAGAGCTTCTCCACCTTCGCGCGCCTGCCGGCCCCGCGCTTCCAGGACGTGGGGCTGCGCGCCCTGCTGGCCGAGGTCTGCGCCCTGTACGCGGGCACCTCGCCGGTGCCCGTGGAGCTGGAGCCCGGTCCGGAGGTCCAGCTGCGCGCGGATCCGGATGGGCTGCGCCGCCTCTTCGGCAACCTGGTGAAGAACGCCGCCGAGGCCTCCGGGCCGGACACGCCGCCCGTGCGGGTGGCCCTGCGCGCGCAGGCGGACGGCGCCGTGCACGTCACCGTGAACGACGGTGGCCGTGGCGTCCCGGGCGTGCTGGAGGGCGCGGTCCTCACCCGGGGGCTGTTCAGCACCAAGCCCGGCGGCAGTGGACTGGGGCTGCCCATCGCCCAGAAGATCGTCCACGAGCATGGCGGCACCTTGCGGCTGGAGCCGGGCGCGAGCGGAGGGACGCTGGCGCACGTGGCGCTGCCCCCGGTGCCTCCCAGCTCCCAGGTGACTTCATGAAGCCAAGCCCCCGCATCCTCGTCGTCGATGATGATCCCGGCGTCATCCGGGCCCTGCGAGGGCTGCTGGGCGACGAGGGCTTCACCACCGTGGAGGCCCGCTCCACGGCGGAGGCGGCGCGCCTGCTCGAAGCGCCGGAGGCCCCTCCCGCGCTGATGCTGTTGGACCTGCGGATGCCGGGCGAGACGGGACTGGAGCTGCTCGCGCGCCTGCCCAAACCGCTGGCCGTGCCGGTGGTGGTCCTCTCCGGAGAGGCCTCCCCCGCGGAGGCGGTGCAGGCGCTGAAGCTGGGGGCCACGGACTTCGTGGAGAAGCCCCCGTCCGCCGAGCGACTCGTCACGGCGCTGCGCAACGCGCTGGCGCTGGGGTCGCTGCGGGAGGAGCGGGAGCGGCTGCTGGACGCGCTGGCCCGCCCGGGGCACCTGGTGGGGGACAGCCCGGCCATGGAGGCGCTGCGCCAGCTCATCGCCCGAGTGGGCCCGAGCGACACGGCGGTGCTGATCACCGGCGAGACGGGCACCGGCAAGGAGCGCGTGGCGCAGGCGCTGCACAAGGCCTCCGGGCGCAAGGGCCGGCTGGTCGCGGTCAACTGCGCGGCCATCCCCGCGACGCTGCTGGAGAGCGAGCTGTTCGGGCACGAGCGCGGTGCCTTCTCCGGCGCGGTGGCGCGGCGCACGGGCCGGGTGGAGCAGGCGCAGGGCGGCACGCTGCTGCTGGATGAGCTGGGTGACATGCCGCTGGAGCTCCAGGCGAAGCTGCTGCGCGTCCTGGAGACCCGTCAGGTGGAGCGCCTGGGCGGCACGCTGCCGGTGCCGGTGGACGTGCGCATCCTCGCGGCCACGCATCAGGATCTCACCCGCGCGGTGAAGGAGGGGCGCTTCCGGCAGGACCTCTTCTTCCGTCTCAACGTGTTGCCGCTGCACGTCCCGCCGCTGCGCGAGCGCCCCGAGGACCTGTTGCCCCTGGCCCGCGTCTTCGCCGCGGAGTTCGCCGGTCCCCGTGCGACGCTCGTGCTGGCCCCTGGCGCGGAGGCCGCGCTGCGCGCCTATCCCTGGCCGGGCAACGTGCGCGAGCTGCGCAACGTCATCGAGCGGCTGAACCTGCTGCGGGGCGATGGTCCGTTGGAGCTTCGCGCGGACGCGGTGACGGCTCCGGCGGGCACCCCGGCCGCGCCCCGTGCGACGCTGGGCGACAAGAGCTACCGCGAGCACGTGGAGGACTTCGAAAGAGAGCTCATCCGCGCCGCGCTCCGGGAAGGGGAGAGCATCGCGGGGGCCGCGCGCCTCCTCCAGGTGGACCGGGGGAACCTCTACCGGCGCATCAAGGCGCTGGGCCTGCCTGTCTCGCCATGACACGCCCCATGGACCCGGGCGATGTCACGGGCACATCCCCGCCGTGACATCCGGATGTGTCCATGACATCGATGCGCTCGGCGGATCCTCGTCCTTCCAGGCACTTGCCGGAGCCCTCCACCTGGAACGGCGCATGCTCCTGCACCCCCGCATGAATCGCATCGTGCTCTGCCTCTGCTTCGTCTCGCTCGCAGCCTTCGCGCAACCCGCGAGGGATGCGGGCACGCTCCCACCTGATGCCGGCGCGCTCACGGCGCCCTCCGGCACGAGGACACACTCCCAGGTTGAAACGCCTGGGGATGATGACGGTCCGGATGACGACGGTCCGGACCATGGGTCTCCGCGGGTGGGTGCCTCGGACGATGGCTCTCCGGACGGGGATGCTTCGGACGGGAGGGCCTCTTCGCGGCGTGAGGTATGCCCCGGCGGCTTTGACGACGACGAGGACTCCGACACCGCCTCGGTCCTCGCGCCGCTGCGGCTGGACGTCGACGGCAAGGGACTGGCGCCGACGGCCCTCGAACTCGTGGGGCTCCGGCACCTGACGGACGCACAGGTGCGCTCGCTCGTGGGCGCCCCCGCCGCCGGGCCCACGCCCCCGATGTCACCCGACGACGTGCAGACCCTGCTGCGCCGGTTGGCGCGAACGGGCCTCTTCGCCCACGTGGAGCCCCGCCTGCGCGTCAGCGAGCAGGGGCCCGCGCTGCTGGAGGTCACGCTGGAGGAGCACCCCGCCGTCACGTCGGTGGATGTCCAGGGGCTCCAGGACCTTCCTCCCGACGAGTGGCTGGAAGCCCTGTTCCCGCAGCCCCCCGGCTCCTACCAGGACGGTGACGAAGACGAGGACGACGACGAGCACGAACACGGGGAGGTCGTCGCCACGGTGCGAATCCACGGCCGCACCGCGACGCTGTCCGTCATCAACCCGTGCCCGCCGCTCCACCCGCCCCGCGAGTTGTTCGCGCGCCTGGAGCGCGGGAAGTTCCGCCCCGGCATCGTCCTGGGCGGGCTGGACGCCGCGCTGGAGCGCGCGCTGAAGGACCTGCGGGACGATGACGGCTATCTGCTGGCCACGCTGTCCGCCACGCTGTCCCACGAAGGCGCGTTGGTGGTGACGGTGGACGAGGGCCGGCTGGAGGCCGTGGACGTGCCGGGCGTGGAGCCGGAGATGGCGGCGCGGGTGCGCGAGGCGCTGGGCCTGGCACCGGGCGATGTCTTCCTGCGCAGCGACGCCCGCCGCGCCGTGGAGCGCCTGGAGTCGCAGCTGCCATTCCTCCGGACGGTGGACGGTGAAGGGCTGGGCGAGGAACGCCGGAGCGTGCGGATCATCGAGGAGCGCGAGGCCCAGGGCACGCGGCGCTACCGCACCCAGGAGCAGGAGCGCCCGTCCCGCCACCGCGAGCCGAAGGAGCCCGGATCCGTTTGGCGGAGCCTGTTCTCGCGGCACGAACGGGAGGAGGGCATCACGCTGGAGGGACGGCGGCTGGTGGTGCACGTGCGTCCGCGCCGGCCGGACCTGTCCATGGAGTTGCTGCCCGTGCACACGCAGGTGACGGGGTTCGCGCCGGGGCTCGCGGCGGACCTGCGCTTCTGGGATCCGAAGGACCGGGTGCACGCGACGTTGGATGCGGCCTTCTTCGTCCCGCTGCGGCTGGGAGGCCAGCGCTTGCCGGACGACCCGGAGGGGACGCGACGTCAGCGCCGCGTCAGCCTGCTGGGCGGCGCGAAGCTGCACGTGCCCGCGTTGGGGCTCGCGGAGGTGGGAGCGCAGGTCCACGACTTCACCGACACGTTGGACCGCTGGCGGCTGGGGGACATCGACTCCTACGTCTACTCGTTCCTCATCAACCGGCCCGACCGGGACTACTTCCGCCGCAAGGGCTTCGCGGCGTTCGCCACCTGGCGCTGGGCGCGCTCGTGGCTCGCGGGCGCGGAGTTCCACGACGACACCTACGAATCGCTCCAGGCCTTCACTCCGCCGCTCAGCCTCTTCCGCCGGGACTCGCCGGCCTTCCCCAACGCGCCGGTGAGCGAGGGGCGCTTCCACTCCGTCGTGCTGCGCGCGGAGTACGACAGCAAGGCGAAGCCAGGGTCGCCCGTGGGCTCGCTCTTCCGGACGCCGGAGACGTCACTCTTCCGGCGCGAAGGGGACCGGACGCGGGAGCCCGCGCTGCGCGGACTCGTCACCCTGGAGGTGGGGCAGCAGGTGGGCGTGGACACGCGCTTCTGGAAGCTGGTGGGTGACGCGGTGCTGGACCTGCCCGTCAACTGGCACTCGGGGCTGAGCGTGCGCCTGCGCGTCGCGGGAGGCGAGGACCTGCCACTGCAGAAGCAGGAGGCGCTGGGCGGCTGGAGCACGCTGCGCGGCTTCGGCTTCAAGGACTTCCGTGGGGGCGACGCCTCGGTGCTCGGCAGCGCGGAGTACCGCTGGCAGGCCTTCGGCATCTTCGCGGACCTGGGCTCGGTGCACGCCGCCTCCGACTGGACGGATCCACGGCTCGGCCTGGGCGCCAGCTTCCACTTCAGCGACGCGGTGCGCGTGGAAGCGGCCTGGCGCACGGATGAGAAGGCCCGGACCACGCCCGAGGCGCGCCTGCTCTTCGTCCGGACCTTCTGAGGCATGGCACGGCACGGCACAGGCGGACGGTGGCGGCTCCAGGCGGCGCTCACGGCGTCGGTGGGGCTGCTGGCGTCCACGGCCCGGGCGGACGAGGCCCGAGCCACCTGCGCCGCGACGCTCACCGGGCGGCGCGTGGTGGTGCGCTCGGAGGCGCGCGCCTTCGTGTCGCCGGAGCTGGACCGGTTGGTGCGGCTGGGCATGGCGGGGAAGCTGGAGGTGCAGCTGACCCTCATGCGCCGCCGCTCCCTCTGGTTCGACGCGCGCATGGACAGCACACAGGTCACCCAGGTGCTGGCCTTCACGCGCACGGGCTACCTGCTGGACGGAAGGCCCCTGGCGGAAGGGGTGGCCACGCTGGAGCTGGAACGCGTGGCCTGGATGCTGGATGCCCCTCCGGAGCCAGGAGAGCGCTTCATCGTGCAGGTGGAGGTGCGGTTGCACGTGGTGACGGCCGCGAGCCTCGGGCGCGTGGCGACGTGGCTCACCCAGGGCGCTTCAGCGGGGACGGAGCCCGACGACCGCTCCGCGCTCACCGCGACCCTGCTGCGCTCCGTCGCGGAGGACCTGGCGCGTGGGGCCTCCGGGCGCTGTGACGTGCTCCGCTCGCCCTGAAGCGAGAGAAGCCTCAGGGGCCCTGCGTCCCAACCGCGTCGCGCCTCAACCCTCTGTGGGGCTGCGATTCAACCAGAAGGAACGATTCCCGCTGCGGAGGGCTTTCTTCAGGAATTCTTCGAAGGAAGATGCAATGAGCTTCGTCTCCGGGAATATCTCGTGGAACGCGTCGAACAGGGGGTAGCGACCCTCCGACCGCTGGGCCACGTCGAGCACGACGTAGTTGGTATCCTGCATGTCCACCAGCGTGTACTGGGAGGCCGGGCCCGCTGAGTCTTCGTCGCGGCCCCGGATTGCGACCCTGGCTCGCTCGATTTCCTCCAGCGACAGGATGCAATAGTTCGCGTCGGGCATCGGCCTGAAGAGCGACCCTCCGTCAGAGTGCAGGTAGAAGGCGCGTAGGTCCGGGTCCAGCATCCAGCCCATGCGTGCCTCGAACGCAGCCACCTGGGTGGGCGTGGCGGGCGGACGGGGGAAGTGGAGTTGCGAGATTTCAGCCAAGAGGCTGTCCATGGACATGGCGGCCCTCAATCCACGTAAGGGCGAGCGGGCCCGGGCGTCAGCCACTTGCCGCCCGGAGCGTAGCAAGCGGGATACTCGTCGTTGAACGTCTTGTGCACGTTTGCCGGCACGGGCAGTACGTTGTTGGACGCCGTGGGCGGCCCCCCATGAGCCAGGTCGAAGATGTGGTGGCCGGGCCAGTTCCTTCCCTGCGTCGCGGGCCACGTGCCGAACTCTGAACTCCAGACATTTCGGAACCGCTCGCGGGCGTTGTCCCAGGTATCGCGTCGCCACTCCAGGTCCGCCACCTTGGGATAGTCGCAGCAGCAGTGAGTGATGGCGAGGCGCCCGCCAGCCTCCGCAGGGAGAAGCATGTAGCGTCCCTGCCAATCACCTCGGAAGTCCGCCAGCCACATGCAGCCCATGAGGATGCGTCCCTGTGCTGAACACTTCGCCTCGCACCGAGCCATGAAGGCGGGGCTGCACTGCCAGGGGCCATAGTAGATGACCGTCCGCAGCTGGCCGCCGTCTGGCGTGGTGATGGGCGAGCCCACCCATTTGGCCGATGGGGGGCTGCCGATGGCGCCAACGGTGGCCGAGCCGCAGCCAGCGAGGGCGAGGACGACAGCGGCGGCGCTCGTGGCGCGCTGGAGGAGGCTTGCGGCTGGCATGCTGCAACATGCCAACACGGAGATAATGCAAAGTGAAGTCGAAGCAGCGAGTTTGTCCTGACGTGTCGGGCACGCGGTGCTTCTCGGCGTCAGACTGCGGCCCACAGATGATGAGGTGATGGGTGCGTCACTCGCTCTCTCCGACACGGCGGCGCCCTTGTCAGGCGCCGTTAACAGCCTCTAACAAATGTCAGGGTAGAGGCGTCGTAGGAGCATGATGCAGCAGCCGAGGACGAGGAAGCCGAAGTGGACATCGTCCCTGCGCTCATCGCGGACGCGAAGGCGGCGCAGCTGGTTCTTCCAGGCCAGTGTGCGCTCCACCACCCAGCGGTAGCGTCCCAGCCGT
>NZ_RAWD01000115.1:0-26267 GCF_003612065.1 Corallococcus sp. CA047B | reverse complement strand
GCGGTGGAGACGCTCCGGAAGCTGGAGCGCGCGGGGGCGTCCGAGGCGCAGCGGGTCAGCGCCGCGGAGGTGGCGCTGGAGGTGCTGACGGGCGCGGGGGAGCTGGCCCCGGACAAGTCCCGGAGCAAGGCGGAGGCGTACCTGCGCGACCGGCTGGAGGAGCACGCGGCCACGGCGGGCGTCTTCGAGCACAACGTCCGGCTGCACCCCGAGGACAAGCGCTCCTGGGAGGTGGACTTCCTGAGCCGGCGGCTGCGGCTCGCGGTGGAGGTCGACGGCTACTTCCACTTTCAGGATCCGGAGCGGTTCCGCCGCGACCGGCGCAAGGACCTGGACCTCCAGCGGGCGGGCTACTGGGTGTACCGGCTGCTCGCGACGGACGTGCTGTCCCAGCTGGAGCACATCCTCCACACCCTCGACACGTTGATTGCGGCCCGGAAGCGCGAGCTTGCCGGGCGGGAGCCATGACCATGGACAACACCGACACCCCCGACACCCGACTCCAGGGCCTGGCCCTGGCCTGGCTGGCGACGCGTTCGGAGAAGAAGCCGGGCACGCGCAACGAGCTGGCGAAGACGCTGCATGCCTTCGTGGAGCACCGCTGGAGCCGGGGCGAGTGGACCGAACGGTTCGACGCGCTGCTGGAAGGGCTGCAGGCCGGCAGGCTCGTGGAGAAGCGCTCGCGCACGGCGCTGGCGCTGACGGGCCAGGGCCGGCAGCGGGCGTTGAAGTTCCTGCGGGTGGATTCGCCCAAGGGGCTGACGTGGAAGCGGGTGAAGCAGCAGCACCTGCTGGCGAAGGGCCTGGGCCTGCCGAATTCCAAGTCGGTGCTGGGGCGGCTTGCGAACGCGGACGGCGTGCGGGCGGTGCTGCTCAAGCGCGCGCATCGGGTGGAGGGGCCGGAGACGCCGACGCTGGAGCAGGTGCGGGACCGGCTGCTGTGGCGACAGCTGGGCGTGGAGACGGGGGAGAAGTTCTCGCTGCGCGCGGTGCAGGCGCACCTGCTGGGGCAGTTGCTGGAGCAGGAGGTCAGCGACCCGAAGCGCGGCGTGGAGCAACTGGCCGCGCGCACGGTGGGCGCGTCGCGGGTGGACGCGGAGGTGGTGCGGTTGGCGGCGCTGCGGGAGTGGGTGCTGGCGGCGGGAGCGCAGGAGCCGAAGAAGGAGCCCGCCCTCCCCCAGCCACGCGTGGAATCCCCCCGGGAGGAGCCGAAGGCCCCCCTCGCGACGGATACGGCGGCCTTCGCCCAACGGGTGCTCGACGTCGCGCGGGCATCCCCCACGGGCCGGTTCGGAGACAACAAGGTCTTCATCTCGCATGTCTGGAAGGTCATGCGGCCCGAGTGGGCGGATCGGGAGTCCTTCGATGCCGCATTGCTCGACGCCAATCGACAGCGGCGCCTGTTGCTCAGCCGCGCGGACCTCGTCCAGCACATGAACGCCACGGACGTCGCCGACTCCGAGGTCCAGTCCTACGGCGCCACCTACCACTTCGTCGTCGTCTAGTCAGAGTTCTCCAGGAGCCCCCATGGCCACCGACGCACGTCTTGCCGCGTTCCTCGCAGACGGTCCCGAGATCTTCAGCAGCGTCCAGCAGGGTCAGACGCTCTGGAAGCGAGACCCCTTCGACGTCGAATCCCTCAACGCTCCCGCACGTTCCGCCTTCGAGCGGCTGGTGAAGCGCGCCATCCGCAAGCCCGCTCCGGATTCAGGCAGGCTGCTGTTGCTGCTCGGCGAATCAGGCAGCGGAAAAACGCACCTGGTGCGGGCCTTTCGCAACAGCGTCCACAGCCGGGGCGTGGGCTACGTCGGCTACATGCCGATGACCGTCGATGCGACCCACTACGACCGGCACATCCTGTCCTACTTCATCGACTCCCTGGACAGACCGTATGACTCGGACGCGGGGGAAGACTCCGGACTGATGCGCCTGTCCGACGCGGTGATGGCGCGCTGCATGAGTGCCTTTGCACCACTCATCCCGGAAGAGCGCATCCTCGAAGACCATGAGCTTCACGACATGATCCGCTCGGTCGCGGATGACCTTCACGCGCTCGATGACTTCCGCCACATCGACGTGCAATTGCTGCGTGCGCTCATCTGCCTTCAACGCCGCGAAGCGCGCTTCCACCACCGGATCCTCCAGTGGTTGCGATGCGAGGACCTCGCTCCGGCGGACCGCACGGTGATTGGCGATCTGGTGCCACGCACCGCGGACGACGACCCCATCCGGATGATGACGCACCTGGGGCGGCTCATGGGCGTGATGAACCAGGCCCTGGTCCTCTGCGTGGACCAGGTGGAGGACATCAGCGACTTCGAACAGAGCCCCCGGATGGAACCCTCCTTCCGCCGGGCGATGAACAGCTTCGCCGCGCTCGCGGCGCAGGTGCCCACGGCCATCGTGGTGGTCTGCTGCCTGGAGGACTTCTGGTCGAAGATGCGCAACCAGCTCAACCTGGCCATGAGGGACCGCATCGAACACGATCCCGAGCCCGTCTCGCTGGAGGTCTCGGTGACGGCGCAGACGGCGCGGGACATCGCGGCACGCCGGCTGAGCGTCCTGTACGCGCAATCAGGCCTCTCCCCCCACCCTTCCGACCCCACCTACCCCATCCCTGCGAAGGGTTTCGAATTGCTCAGCGGCCAGCGGACGCGCGACGTCCTCAATCAATGCCGCCGTTACCGGGAGCGCGCCATCCAGGAAGAGAAGCTCCCCAAGGACTTTCCCCTGCCCATCCCGGGAAAGGGCGGCGGCACGCAGCCGCCACCGGCTGAAGTCAGCCCCATCCAGAAGACGGACCAGGCCTGGATCGACTTCCGGGCCAGGTTCAAGGACGCGATTCCCGAGGAAGACTCGGACGTCGCCGCGCTGCTGGCCTGGGCCATTGAAATGGGCGGAGACGAGCTCGGCGGATCCACGCGCTTCAAGGTCAAGCCGCTGGATGAGGAGTCGCTGAACGTCACGCTCCAGCCCGGCAACACCCAGATGTTCGTGGCGCTTTGCAACCGTTCTCCGAGAGGCGGCGGGCTCGGGCGCCAGATGGCGGATGCCTTGAGGGCCGCCGCGGGCAAGTTGACCGTCCTCGTGCGCACGACGGACTTTCCCGGAACGCTCGGAACGCTGGTCGCGGACCAGACCACGATGTTGATGAAGAAGGGCGGCCGTCGCGCGGTGCTCGGCAACAGCGATCTGCGCGAGCTGGTCGCATTGCGGTCCTTCCAGAAGGAGCACCCCGCACCTGCGTTCATCGAGTGGAGCCGCGCCACGCATCCCATCACGCGACTGAAGGCGATCTCGGATGTGCTCGCGCTGGAGAAGAGCCCTCCTCCGGAGCCCACGCGTCAGCTTCCACCGCAACCCGTCTCCACGGCGGAGGGAACCTCCGCCCCGAGTGTCACGAAGCCTGTCCAGGGAGAGCGCCGTGGAGCCATCTCTGAGAGCGCGCGACGCGTGGACACCCGGCCCGACGAGAAGCCGGCCCATGTGCGTGAGCCCGAATCCTCCAGCGAGGACTCGCGCGCGGAGACCGCGCTGGATGGACATCAGCTCACGGCCATCGGCCCGCCCTTGGTCAGCAAGGTGCCTGGCCGCACGAAGACTCCCGTCGAGGTGCCCCAACCGCAAGCCATTCCTCCCAAGCCCGCGAGCGATGCGAAGCCGGGCGCGATGCGGATGGGTATCTCCGAAAGCGTCTTCACCCAGCCTGTCTTCATCCAACCGGACGAGTTGACGAAGCACAGCGCGTTCCTCGGCGGTTCCGGAAGCGGCAAGACGACGCTCGCCTTGAACCTCATCGAGCAACTGCTCCTGCAAGGCATTCCGGCGCTGCTCGTCGACCGCAAGGGAGACCTCGCCGCGTATGCACGGGACGAGGCGTGGGAGGAGGAGCTGAAGGACCCCGTCCTGAACGAGCGTCGCCGCCTGCTGAAGGAGCGGGTGGACGTGGCGCTCTACACCCCGGGACGCTCCGATGGGCGGCCGCTCGCCATTCCCATCGTTCCGCGAGGCCTGGAGGTCCTGCCTCCAGAAGAGCGTGACCAGAGCATCCAGCAAGCCGCCGAGGCCATCGCGAGCATGCTGGAGTACAAGAACAGTCCAAGGGACAAGGCGGCAAAGGCGTTGTTGGCCCAAGCGTTGAGGATGCTGGTGGAGCGGCCCCTCGGGCAGGAGCTCACCCTCGACCTGCTCCAGAAGTTCATCGCGTCCCAGGACATCGCGCTCGTCCAGGAAGTGAGCGGGATGGACCTCAAGGTGTTCCCCAAGCTCGCGCAGGACCTGACAACGCTGAAGCTCAACACGCGCACCCTCTTGTCCAATCAGGGGGAGAAGCTGGACATGGAAGAGCTGCTGGGCCGAGGAAGCGCGAAGGTCCCTGGCCGGACCCGGCTGAGCATCATCAGCACCAAGTTCCTGGGCGGAACGCAAGGCTCGCTCTTCTGGGTGTCGCAGTTGCTCGTGGAGGCCAATCGCTGGGCAAGCCAGCACCCCTCATCCCGACTCCAGGCGGTCCTCCTCTTCGACGAGGCAGACCTGTACCTCCCCGCGATGAGCATGCCCGCCACCAAGCAGCCCATGGAGAACCTGCTGAAGCGCGCCCGTTCGGCGGGCATCGGGGTGATGCTCGCGACACAGAGCCCGGGAGACCTGGATTACAAATGCAGGGACAACGTGCGCAACTGGTGCGTCGGTCGGGTGAAGGAGGAGACGGCGCTCAAGAAGCTCAAGCCCATGTTCGCGGATGCCCGTGTCGATGCGGCAGCGAAGCTCCCCGCCCAGAAGCAGGGACAGTTCCACGTCCTGCGAGACGGACAGGTGGAACAGCTCAAGGCGGACCGGAACATCATCAAGACGGACCAGCTCTCCGAGGATGAAATCCTCCAGCTTGCGCACCGCTCGCGCGAGCAGGGGCAATGAAACGACATCGGCGCAGGTTTCGCATTCTCGGATGACCACGGTTTCCCGCTCCGACCTGGCCGGCGATAGGCCTACAAGGTCGGAGCGGCGAGCGTCGTCAAGGCCTGCTGCTACGCCATACATGCCTGGAGCAACGCCATGCTGGACCTCGCGACCCTGACCACCGACACCTTGCTCTCGGCACGTCTGACCGACGTCGTCGAGACACTGGTCGCCCGCGACAGAGCCACCTTCAGGTCGCGCCTCGCGAGCCTGGACATGCGTTTCACCGATGCACGTGTCGAGGCCCTGCGCGAGGCCCATGGTGTCCTTCCCCCTGGGGAATTCCGCGAGTGGGAGGCCCTCCGACAAGCCCTCCAGGGTAACGAGGAGCCCGAGTCCCATTGGTGTTCCGAAGACCGTTCCCTCCGGCTCGACATCCCCCTCCACGTACCGGATGACCCACAAGCACTCGCAGAATTGCTGCCCTCATATTCCGCAGGACTCATCGCGGGCCTCTTCCTCCTGAGCGAGGACGCTTCGGGTGACCGCATTCTCCTGAGCCTGCTGCCCGGTCCGGGCGATACGCTCATCATCTTCCCGTTCATCCATGAGCGGAGCACGCTGCATCCCGCCCGCACCCTCAAACGTTTCCTTCTCACGGAGTGGCTTTCCGAGGACGAGCCTGATCCAGATGAAGCCCCTGGTCAGGTTGGTGAGTCTCGCTATGAGGAGTTGCTCGACGTGGCCCGAGAACACGATGAGCGGCTCCCAGCTTTCACTCCTGGCAGTCCCGAGAGCCTCATTGCGGCGGACAGTGAGCGGCTCTACCAACGCTCACACTGGCTGACAGGCATCCTCTGGGGACGACCCGGCCCCAGGCTCACGGAGCAACTCGCACGGGCGCCCGGCGCGGCGGATTGGAAACTGGAGCGGCCCTGGCTCTCGCGCCAGCCGCTGCTCGCGAACTACTGGGTGCTGGCCCACTATTTCCTCGGCAATGAGGACGCCTGCCGCACCGTCATCACCGCAGCCCACCAGAGCCCTGCGGCGCTGACTCGCGGAATTGCCCGCTTGGTAGAGGGGTGGCTCAACGCGCCTGGACAGGCGAGGCTTGCCAAGCTCGATGCGACGACTTTGGCGAACCTACGACGTGTGGTGCGCGGCTCGGCTCGAGCCGATCAGCAGATTTCGAACTGAATTCTTCCTTTTCTGTCGCTGACGAGCATGAAGTGCTCCGCCCAGGCGCTATGCGAAGAAGCGCTTCCAGGAGTCCGGGTGGAACCGAAGCACCACCTGTTCCCGAGCCACCGAGGGAACGAACAGGTGGTCCTCCTGCGGACGCAGACCTTTCGAGACAGCGAGTCGCACCAGGGCGAGTCCCTCGACAGAAACATACCCTTCGGTCGCGAGCACCTCTTCAGCCGCCGACTCCTTCTCGCGAAGCTTACGGAACCGCACCTCCCGCGCCTCCATCATCCGCGAGAGGGCTTCATCGAACCGGGCTTCATCCGCCGCCAACAAGGCCTGGCACACCGCCAGCCGCGAGTCCGCGGAGCCTTCGAGGCTCTCCTCATAACGCTCGAGAAGGGCCTTGCCCTCACGCGCGTCCAGCCCCAGGAAGGAGTGGTCCATGAGGAAGCGGACGAAGAGGAAGTCCTCCTCGTACTCTCGATTCCTGTCGCAAGCCCGGGGTGACAGACGCGCCAGTTCCCGTGCGGCCTCGGTGTCCCCACAGGCCACCGCATCGAAGAACGGCTCCGCGCGACTGGTCAGATTCTGTCTCTCGGGCACGGAGCCAGCGAAGTGCACGAACGCGCGTGCGCTCGCATGCAGACATTCGTGCAAGCGTGCAGGGGTGCCAGACATCAGCAGCGAGCCGATGCCCGCGATGCGGAAGTTCTGACAGAGACGGAGCGCCTCCTTCAGGCCCCCTCTCCCGGACATGAAGGCCGGGAGCAGCTCCTCGTTATCGCCCAGCGCGTTGTCGATGAAGACGGGCAAGAACTTCGATGCCAAGGAAGTCACCCTTCCAGTCGCCGGGTTCAGGACTTCGCAGCGGAGACCGTCAACTCCCGCAGCACCACATTGGTGAAGCGCCGCTCCTGGAACGCCTTTGCGAGGGACTCATTCACCATGTAGAGCTGCGGGTCCTGCTGGAGGCGGAAGAGGGCAGGAGCGTCGCGCAGCTTCTCCGGGTCCAACACCAACTTGCGGATGCCGACGATGGCCCCGCTGCGGTGGTACTTGATGTCACTGGCCTTGGTATCCACGCCATCGATACCGCCGAGAGGATTGACGAAGAAATAGTCCTGACTGCGAACACGCCCCCGGTGATCCAGGAGGATGAAGGGCAGAAACTCGAGGGCGGTCTTCGGAGAGTGCTCGGCGATGACAGCCTTCATCGCACTGGAGACGATGAGGTAGTTGAAATTGTTCCCCAACACCGAGGAGAGCTGGATCCCGGTTCGCTCCTCACTTGGCTGGAGTTTCACCTCAGCGGGATAGGAGTCGCTCACGGGCTCACCGGCGGCCAGGCAATATCCGTCCAGCCCCATCACCTCTGGCTCCTGGTCCAGGAACAGCAACTCGGCGTCATTGAGATCGCCCAGGGTTTCCAACTCGAAGAATCTCATGGCATCCCATTGAGAAGGGTATCCAGCGTTCCCGTATAGCCTGGAGTGCTCGCCTCACGTTCCTCTTTCGTCTGCCGCGCGGTGATCTGCGCGTAGATTTCCTCGGACAGCAGTTCGAGCTGTTCCTTGGCCAGCTCATGGGCCAGCTTCGTGTGCTCCTTGTCCTTGCGGACGTACTTGCGCAGCTCGCCTTCGTAGGAGCGCATGATCTTGTCCAGGCGCTTCGCCACGAAGTCACTGTACGAGCGGTGATCCCGATACAGGAAGGTGATGAGGTGCCGCGGAAGGTTCAGGGCGCCCGCCACCTTCCTGTCCATGGGCAGGATGACCATGTTGAGCTTGTGGTTCAGGTTGTAACCGGCCCTGGCCAGTCCCCGGCGAACGATGAGCGTGGCATTCGGGAACTTCTTCTCAAGCTTGTTGGCGGCACCACGGAGCTGGCTGTTGGTGACGACGTGGTGGCCGTTGTGGATGTACGGAGTCCGGTAATCCCACTTGAAGTTCTTGCTGGTCATCGACTCAGAGACGTCCCAATCTCCCTGCTGAGGCGCTTTGAGCAGGAAGCGGTATCCCTCCGGGAAGATGGGGTAGAAAGTGCCGCTTTTGCTGACGTGGTTCCGCTTCGCGTCCGTGTGGATCGCTTTGCCCCGCGCAAGCTTCTTGTAGGCCGGCCAGTTGTAGAGGTGGGCGTCCTCCAGGGCATGCTTGAAAGCCTGCCAGCGATGGGAGCAGGTCATGGGCTCCCACGCGGCGACATGTCGGTTGAGGCACCTTCCGCCCTCGGTCGTGTTCTTGACGCTGACGTGAATCCTGTGAGCGACGTCCTCTTCATGCTGCTGAGCGGAAGGATCCGACACGGTTCATCCCTTCATCGTGAGGCACATCGCACCAACGTGCCCACGTTCCGAACTGGAGACCACCAGGATGTGCTCACCTCTTGAATAGCCGCGAGCGAGCGCCCTGGCGGCCACGCACACGCCGCCAGCACCGCTGGCCGCGCCCGTATCTCCCAATGAGAGAGCGGGGAGTACTTGGTGGAAACGATCTGCCAACCGACGTTCCATCCTGAGCCGGGCGTAGCCCCACTCGTTCGCCCGCCAGTTCTCGCCATTCAAGTCTGAAACGATACTGCCTGCGAAAGGAACCTTGAGTTCAGCGCCCAGCAGGGCTTCATCCAGAGCCTCCGTCAGCGCAACGCCAGCGTTGGGCTTCTGACTGAAGAAATGGCTCTGCTCAAACCGGACCGCCGAACCGGCGATACCGAAACACATTGAGGGTTGCCGCCGGCGAGCACTCGCGGAGGATTCCAACAGGAAGCCGGCTGCCGCCTCGCCCGGCATCAGGCCACATGGGTTCTCTGGTGTCTTGAGCCGCCGGTACCACGCCAGCCACTCCAGCGTCAGCGGGTCACAATAGGAATCAGCCGCGATGACGAGCACCCGCTCCAGCCCACGCGTCTCCATCCAGCGACGGGCCTCATGGATGGAATGAATTGCCCCTGCGGGTCCTTGGCAGAGGACGTCGACGTTGCGCTCTTCAATGGGCAGACGTAGCGCTTCGAGAAGCGGCTGCAGGTAGGCCAGCTGGACGAGTTCCTTGGAAGCGGGTGCATCACCCGCATCACCACCGAACCGATCATCATTGAGGTACGGCGTTACGACCAGCAACCCCGTCAGGCGCCAGAAAGATGCATGGGTGGCATCTGGAAGCGCACCCTGGTGGAGCAGGTCTGAGACACAGGCCCGGGCAAGCCGGAGCCAACGACCGATGATGGTGAACCCCTCGGTCAGTCCACGCACGGGGTGGCCGGTGATGAACTCCATTTCTTGCGAGGCCTCGTCAAGCACCTCGAAATAGGTGAGCGGCTGGGCGCAGGCAATTCCAGCACGAATGGCCGCACAGGTCGCCACGACACCCCGTCCCACGGACGAGACCATCCCCAAGCTGGTGATGACGATGTCCAACGCGACCTTCCTTCAGCCTGGCAAGGGCGGATTGAGTCGCCTCGCAGTCAACGCCCCAGCGAAGTGTGGGCGCCCCCTGGCGCCATGTCCATGACCTTCCCGGCCACCGACTTCTCGAAGCCCCACCAGCGCGATGCAAGGTGGTTGGAGGTGGCCACGAGGGGATGAGGGTAACCCTCCCCGTGCCAGCTAAATCCACGCCCCGTGAGCGTTCGCCACGTCGACGCGCTATCATGCGCCCTGGAGGAAGTGGCCATGCCCGTCAATACCGGTGTGAACAAGATGTCTGTCGTCACCAAGGACAGTGGCGGTGTCACCATGGCCTTCCCGGACGTCTGCAAGACGCCCAGCCCCGCCGGGCCCGTGCCGATTCCCTACCCCAACGTCGCGCAGTCCTCCGACACCGACAAGGGCACCAAGAAGGTCTCCGTGGCCGGAAACCCCGTCTGCGTGAAGGACTCCAACTTCAAGATGAGCACCGGCGACGAGGCGGGCACCGCCGGCGGTGGCGTGGCGTCCAACAAGACCAAGGGCAAGGCCGAGTTCGTCAACTACTCCTTCGACGTGAAGTTCGAAGGCAAGAACGTGGCGCGCGCCCTCGACCTGATGCTCCACAACGACAAGAACACGCCCCCCTTCCCCGTCATGCAGGGGCCTGTCGTGGCCATGGGCGACAGCGAGGAGAAACCCAAGTGCCTCGTCTGTGATCACGACATCTAGGCACCAGCGCGCCTGAATCCACACCATGAGCGCTCCCTCCGACAAGAAAGCCCTCGCCCCGGCGATGGAACCCCCGACGCCCATCCTCGGCAGCCGTGGAGGACACCTCTCCGGGCTCGATGCCTCCGGCTCCCCCCTCGTCGACTTCCCGGGCAACACCGCGGGCCCCGTGCGCGCCCGGCTGGCCGTGGCCCTGGACGCCCAGGCGCTCCAGGCGGCCGTGGCCCTTCAGCAGAAGGTCGTCCTCCTCTTCGAGAACGGCGACCCCGGACTGCCCTTCATCATGGGCCTCATCCAGGAGCCCAGCGCGACGCCCCTCCTGGACGCCCTGTTGGAAGCCCCCGAGCCGCCCCGCGCTCCTACCGAAGCCCATGTGGACGGCAAACGCGTGGTCATTGAGGGTCAGGACGAGATCGTCCTCAAGTGTGGCGAGGCCAGCATCACCCTGCGCCGCAACGGCAAGGTCATCGTGAAGGGCACCTACCTGGAGTCCCGCGCCACCGGAACCCACCGCATCAAGGGTGGCTCCGTGGAGATCAACTAGGACCATGACCACCCCCACGGGAGCCCCCCTGCGCTGGGACATCCACGAGACGCACCTCGAGGAGGCGGCGTTCCGGTGGAGCCAGTGGGAGAAGGCGCTCGACGCACCCGACTTCACGCTGGAAGAGGTCGCGGAGCTGGAGGAAGCGGTCGCCGCGCATGTCGACGGACTGGTGCTGGGCGGTGAGCCCGTCGCGACGCGCCTGCTCGTCCCCGCGCTGACCGAAGACCCCGAACGCATCGTCGCGGCGGCCCTGGCGCTGCTCGGTGCCGAGGCCGAATACGGCCCTGCCCTGGTGCTCGCCGCGCTGCCCTCGGCCGAACCTCCCGCGCTCGCGGCCCTCCAACGCGCGCTGGAGTTGTCCCCCGCTTCGAGCATCCCCACGTCCCTGCCGTCGCTCCTGGGAGAGGACACCGTTCCCGAGCGGCTGGCCCTGGTGCTCGACACGCTGGGGGTCCATGGGCTGGCCACGGCCCCGCTGTGCACGCCGTTCCTCACGCACCCGGAGCCGGAGGTCGCCGCCGCGGCGCTTCGCGCGGTCAGCCGGGCCCGGCTTCCCCTGGAGCCGGCGCTGCTCCAGCGAGCGCTGGACTCCCGTGCGCCCGTGTTGCGGGACGCCGCCATCCTCGCGGGCCTGATGGGTGGCCACCGCGCCGCCTGGACGACATGCCAGGCCGTGGCCAACTCCCACCTGCCCGGAGGCCGGCTGCCCCTCCTGTTGCTGGCCATGGGCGGGGAGGAGCGCGACATGAAGCGGCTGCTGGAGCTGCTCTCCGACGAGAAGCTCCGGCCGGACGTGCTGTGGGCGCTCGGGTTCTCCGGCCGCGTCGCCGCCGCCGATGCCTGCGTGGAATTGCTGCGGCACCCACCCGTCTCCGCGCTGGCGGGCGAGGCGTTCAGCGCCATCACCGGCCTGATCATCGCGGAGCAATACGCGGTCGCTCGCGAGGAAGAAGACACGGCGCTTCCTCCCCTGGAGGAAGAGGACCTCGACGCGGACCTCACGTCCAAGCCCGAGGACGCACTGCCGCTGCCCCGACCTCAAGCCATCTCGGAATGGTGGGGTGAGGCACGCCAGCGGATGGACGTGAAACATCGCTACCTCTCGGGGCAGCCGTTCACCCCCCAGGCCCTGCTCGAAGCGCTCACCACCGCGCCCATGCGACGGCGCCATGCGCTGGCGCTGGACCTGGCGCTGCGCAGCCGGGGCGCGGTCCAGGTGCCGACCCGTGCGTTCGTGCCCCAGCAGCTTGCCGCGTGGAAGGCCGCCCGTGCGGCGCCCGGCGCTTCGTGGAGCCGCCCGTTCGCCGAGGCACTCCGGGGTTGATGAACGCCCCGGTGCGGGGCCGGGATCGTGCCCCCAGGTCTGCGGCCAGCGCAGCGCTGCGGCTTCGCGGTCCGGGCTGGCCTCCGGGCGAGGAGTCCACGCCGGCTGCACAGAAGCCCCGGGCCCCATACTTCATCAGGGTGCCTTCCTTGCGGAGGTCCTCATGGAGAAGCGGGCGCGGTGCCCGCCGTCAGCCCGGAGGGTGGCTGGACGGGGGGAGTAGATGGCCTTGCGACCAGGCCAGGAGCAGAACGCGGAGAAAGGCACGGCGGCCCTCGCGGACAGGACCCGCCATGCCCTCGACGTCCTGGAGCGCATCTCGGATGCGGTCTTCTCGTTCGACCGCTTCTGGCGCTTCACCTACGTCAACACGCGGGCCGAACGACTGCTGAAGCGCTCGCGCTCCGAACTCATCGGACGCAACGTCTGGGAGGAGTTCCCCCAGGCGCTCGGCTCCGTGTTCGAGCAGGAGTACCGGCGGGCGCTCGCGTCGCAGGCCAACGTCTCCTTCGAGGCGTTCTTCCGGCCGCTCGAGGCCTGGGTGGACGTGCGGGCCTACCCCTCCGCGGGGGGCCTCATCGTCTTCTGCCGCGACATCAGCGCGCGCAAACACGCGGAGCAGGCGCTGCATGAGTCGGAGCAGTTCCTGCGCGCCACGCTCGACTCGCTGTCCACGCACATCGCCATCCTCGATGGTCGGGGCACCATCCTCGCCGTCAACGCCGCGTGGAAACGCTTCGCTCGGGAGAATGGCTGCGAGGAGGACTCGGCCAACTGCGGCGTGGGCGCGAACTACCTGGGCGTGACGGACGCCGCGAAGGGCGACTTCTCGGAGGAGGCACCGTCCGTCGCCACGGGCATCCGCGACATCATCGCCGGCCGCGCCGCGTCCTTCCTGCAGGAGTACCCGTGCCATGAGCCCGGGGGCCAGCGGCGCTGGTTCCTCGTGCGGGTCACCCGCTTCGCCGGACAGTGTCCCCTGCGCGTGGTGGTGGCCCACGAGGACATCACCGGCCGTCGCGAGGCCGGAGAGGCGCTGCTGCGTCTGGAGCGAGAGGAGGCCGCGCGCGAGGAGGCGGAGGCGGCGCGGGAGCGGATGGACGCGGTGCTCGAGCGCATCGCGGACGGCTTCGCCGCGTTCGACCGGGACGGACGGTTCACCTACGTGAACCGGCACGCGGAGACGCACTTCGGCCGCGGGCGCGAGGCCATGCTGGGCCAGCGTCCGGCGGACGTCCTCTCCGAGTCCCAGGGGGCGGCCATCGAGCACCTGCTGCGCAGGGCGACGGGCGCCGGGGCCCCGGTGGAGGAGGATCAGCCCTCGGCCCGGGTGGACCGGTGGCTGCGCGTCGTCGCGTACCCCGCCCCCGAAGGCCACACCGTCTACTTCCGTGACGTCACCGAACAACGCAGGGCCGAACTGTGGAGCCGCTTCCTCTCCGAGGTGAGCGCCGCCAGCACGTACTCGCTCGACTGGGAGGATGTGTCGCGCGCCGTGGTGAAGCTCACGGTGCCCACGCTCGCGGACGGTTGCGCCATCGCCACGCCGGGCGGGCCCCACGGCGAGGAGCCCACCACCGAGGTCGCCGCGGTGACGCCCGAATTGGAGGAGGCGCTGCGCGCGATGTTCCGACCGGGGTCCACGAGCGCGCTGGGACGGACCGTGGAGCAGGCCCTGCGCACGGAGTCGGTGGTGCGCCTGCCCGGGCCCTCACAGGACAGCCCTCGCGTGGACTCGGCGGTGGCCGTGCCCTTGATGACGCAGGCGCGCCCCCTGGGCGTGCTGGTGCTGGTGTCCACGCGACCGGGCCTGCGCTACGAAACGCAGGACCTGTCGCTGGTGCGCGAGCTGGCGCGGCGGGCGGCCCTGGTGCTCGAGAACGCGAGGCTGTACCGCACCGCGCGACAGGCCGTCACCACGCGGGACGAGACCCTGGGCATCGTCTCGCACGACCTGCGCGCGCCCCTGAACACCATCTCCCTGCTGTGCACCGGCGCGGAGCGGCGCCTGTCCCATGGTGACAGCGGCCCCGCCGTCGGCGAGGCGCTGCGCAAGGTGCGCGCCGTGGTGGGCGACATGGACCGGCTCATCGATGATCTGCTCGAGGTGGCGCGCGTGGAGTCGGGGCAGCCGAAGCTGGACCTGGAGCCGCTGGACGTGCCCACGCTGCTGGCGCAGGTGCAGGGATTGAACGAGCTGCTGGCGGCGGAAAGGTCCCTGCGCCTGGAGGTCTCCCTCGCACCGGACCTGCCACGGGTGCGCGCGGACCGGGCGCGGGTGCTGCGCGTCTTCCAGAACCTGGTGGGCAACGCCATCAAGTTCACGCCGCCGGGGGGACGCATCCTCCTGAAGGCGGAGCACTGTGAGGGCCGCGTGTGCTTCTGCGTGGAGGACACCGGACCGGGCATCGACGCGCAGGAGCAGGTCCACGTGTTCGACCGCTTCTGGCAGGCCATCCACGCGCACAAGGCGGGTGCCGGGCTGGGGCTCGCCATCGTCAAGGGCGTGGTGGAGGCACACGGCGGCCGCGCCTGGGTGGAGAGCCAGCAGGGCCAGGGCGCCGCGTTCTTCTTCACGCTGCCCGCGCTCACGCAAGCGCCCGAAGTCGCGCAAGCCCCCCGGTAGCCAGAAGCCGCCGGGTTGCGTCCAGGCCCCGGGAGCTCACGCCCGCCGCAGCGTGATGACGGCCAGCTCCGCGGGGGCGCCCAGCCGCACGGGAGGGCCGGTGGTGCCCGCGCCCCGGCTCACGTACAGCCAGGAACGCTCCTGCCGATACAACCCGGCGGTCCACCGCGTGAGGAACCGCGCCAGGGACAGGCGGCGCACGCCCGGAACCCCCAGCTGCCCGCCGTGGGTGTGCCCCGAGAGCGTCAGCTCCACGCCGCGCGCCCTTGCCTGGGGAAACAGGTCGGGGTCATGCGCGAGCAGCACCGTGGGCACACCCTCCGGCCGCGCCGCGAGCGCCCGCGTCAGGTCCGCGCGTGACGTCCAGGTGTCATCGACGCCCGCGACGTAGAGACGGGCCCCGCCCCGCTCCACCACCACGCCCCGGTTGCGCAGCACGCCCAGGCCGTGGCGCTCCAGCTCGCGAACCAGGTGTTCGGCATCCGTGTAGTAGTCGTGGTTGCCCAGGCTGACGAAGGCGCCGTCCTTCGCGCGCAGGCCACCGAGCGCCCTCGCGATGGCCTCGACATGGGAGGAGCCCTGGGTGATGAGGTCGCCCGTCACGGTCACCAGATCCAGGTCGAGTCCGTTGAGGCGCTTCACCCAGGCGGCCACGCGCGCCTCGGGCACCTGGGGACCGCAGTGCACGTCGGAGAGCTGCCCGATGCGGTAGCCGTCCAGCGCTGGCGCCAGTCCCGCGATGCGCACGGTCCGCCGTCGCAGCCGTGGCCGGGCCAGCGCCGCGTCGGTTCCCACCGCCAGCGCGACCGCCGCCGTCAGCCCCCACGCCGCCGCTTCCGGCAGGCCTGCCCGAATGGCCAACACGGCGGGGAGCATCAGCAGGTCGAACACCAGGCAGGCGGACCACCATCCCAACGCCAGGAAGGTGGACCGCGAGGGCGCGGGGGTGTGCCACGGCGTCGTGAGCCGCTTCAGGTACGGCCAGGAGAGCCCCAGCGCGGCGAGCGCGGGGAGGGGCGTTCGTGTCCGGACGCAGAGCCAGAGCACCGTGGGCAGTTGGACGGCCGTGACGACGACGCCCACGATGAGGCGGAAGTGGCCCTGGAAGCGCGTGGGAAAGGACATCGGCACCGGATGTCTAACCGGTTCACGGACCGCTCCCAGGTGATTTCGGAGGTGTGTTTGACGCAGGAGGGCACGCCACGGCTTCTTGCTTCAAGACCTGCCCACCTGGAGACTCCGGGATTGCTGTCCATCCCACGAGGAAGTCCTCCATGTCCCTGAAGCATGTGTTCGCGGTCGTGACCCTGCTGTCGACGTCCGCCTTCGCCGAAGAAGACCTCAAGCCCGCCCAGGAAGAAGCCAAGGCCAAACTGGAGGGAGAGATCGAGGACGCCCTGAAGGCGACCAACGACAAGTGCGGCACCAAGCTCGAAGTGAAGACCGACTTCCAGAACTTCAAGACCGACGATTGGTCGGGCACGAGCTTCAGCTCGTACTGTGAGTCGGTCATCCAGGAAATCGGATCCATGTGTGAACGCCCCGCGTACAAGAAGGCCATCGCCAAGAAGGTGACCGGCGTGGCGTGCCTGTTCGGCGGCGTGAAGCCCGCCGAGAAGAAGGACGGCTCCAACGACGCGACGCTGCGCAACATGTCGATCGACAAGGGCGTGTTCACGTACCACATGTCCTCCAAGGACCACGCGAACCTCGGCGACAACACCAAGGCCACGCTCGAGAAGGCGTTCAACTGAGCATGCCCCGGACCCTTGCACCCGCGCTCATGCTGGCGGCGATCCTCGCGACGACGGCGGCGCATTCCCTGGAAGCGGTGGCGGGCAAGGTCTACCGGGGCACCGACGGCCAGAGCGTGGAGGTCATCACGCTGGAGCCGCGCACGGCATCAGAGGTCTTGATCCGCGTGCGCGGCACCGACTCCGAAGAGGATGGCATCGCGCTGCGCGCCACCCTGAAGAAACACTCGCGCGGCGCCGACTACGTGGCCCGCCACCGGGGAGGCGACTACGTGCTCCTCCTCCAGCGCGACGGCCGCTACGAGGCCGTCCTGCCCGGAGTGCAGGCGTTCCCCGTCAAGTTCAACCAGGACGCGACGGACAAGGCCTCCGCCGCGGAGGTGCTCGCCGCGCACCAGCAGCAACTGGAGTCGGGGCGGATCGCCGCCTTCCAGAAGAAGGCCTGGCCCCACCTGGAGAAGAAATACACGGCCCGCGCTGGCGACGCCGTCACCGCGTTGAACAAGGCCTGCGGCACCGCCTCCACCTTCGCGTTCGACTGGAAGAGCTTCAGCGACGAGGTGATGGCGGAGCTCGACGTGTGGGCCGCCTGTGCTCCGCTCGTGAGCCGCGCCCAGGCCCACTGCGCCTCGGTGAAGACCGTCACGGCGCTGGTCTGCCGCTTCGGTCCGACGCTCGGGCTGGAGCGCGGCGGCGACACGCTCACCTTCACCACCACCCAGCAGGGCGCAGCCGAAGGGCCGGCGTTCCTGGACAGGAACCTCTCCCGATGATCCGTCGACTCGTGGTGGCCGCCTGTCTCTTCGCGGTGGACGCGGTGGCCCGGGAGCCGGTGACGCTGGAGGAGCTCCAGGCGCTGGGCTCGCAGAAGGCCTGGGCGGAGCTGCTGGAGCGCGCGGAGGACCTCCCCGCCCCCAAGCGCACCGACGCGTGGCGGGCCCTGGTCACCGACGCGGCGACGGCCGACGTCGAGTCCCTTCCCCCCAGCGACAAGGAGCCGTTCGCCGCGTCCCAACGGGCGCGCGCGCTGGGCCAGCGGTATGCCTTCCTCCCCAAGGCGCCGCGCTTCGCCACCGCACGCGACCAGGGTGCGCGCAAGGACCTCCAGCGCTGCCTCGAACTCGACCGGCGCGGTTGCATCGACACCTTCCTGGAGCTGACACCGGACGTGGGGCCCGAAGCGGCGCTCCAGGCCGCGCACCTCGTGAAGCAGGGGCACTTCGCCTACGTGGCGATGCCGCTCTTCGCGGTGGCGGTGGGGGGAGGAAAGGACGTCAGCGCCTGCAAGGACGCGGCGCTCGCCGAGACGGTCATCGCGGCGCTCGGTCTTCCCAAGGAGGACCCTCGCGCGGTCCAGGCGAGGAAGGTGGCCTTCGAGGGGTGCTGGGCCGCGCTGGGCCCGAAGCTCAAGGCGGCCACCGTGGGCGCTTCATCCTACTTCCTGGCGAACACCTGCCAGCCCATGCGCGCCCGGAAGGCGCTGACCGAGCTACAGGACGAGCTCTGCAAGGACGAAGCGCTGTAGTTCGGGACGGGAGCGGTTCCTGCTAGGAACCGCTTCCGCATGGCCGTTCCCGCATCCTCCCTTCCCCCGCTGGACCGCGCCCGCTTCGACGCGCTCGTGGCCCAGGGCTATACCCAGGTGCCCCTCGTGCGGCCCCTGGACGTGGGCGCCGCGCGGCCCGTGGACCTGCTGCGCGCACTGCCCGCCGGGGACCGCTTCCTCCTGGAGAGCACCCGCACGAGCAGCGAGGGCCGCTACTCCCTCGTCGGCGCTCGACCCTTCCTGCGTTACACCGCCCGGGGCTCGCGGTGCCACGTCGACGGCGTCCTCCAGGAAGAGGCCCCCTTGGACGTCCTGCGTGGGTTGCTCGGCCGATGGAAGGGGCTCCGGCTTCCCGACCTGCCGTTGTTCTGCGGCGGCGCGGTGGGCTTCTTCTCCTACGAGGCCAGCCACTTCTTCGAAGCCCTGCCCCGCCACCCGCGCGACGACCTGGGCGTGCCCGACATCGCGCTGCACTTCGTGGACACGTTCCTCGTCGTGGACCACCTGGAGCACACCGTGCGCGCGGTGGCCACGGGTTCGGACTGGGTGGACTGCTCACGCCGCCTGGACCTGCTGGCCTCCCAGGTGCGCGCCGCCGTCGCCACGCCGTCCCCCTCGCCGCCGGCAGCGGACCTGCCCCTGGCGCCCTGGCGCTCCAACTTCACGCAGGAGGACTACCTGCTCGCGGTGGAGCGCGTGCGCGAATACATCCGCGCGGGGGACACGTATCAGGTCAACCTCTCCCAGCGCCTGGAGGTGGACTTCCCCGGCGACCCGCTGGCCCTCTACGAGACGCTGTCCGCCACCAGCCCCGTCCACTTCGCCAGCTACTTCGAGGCGGACGGCTTCCAGGTCGTCAGCGCCTCTCCCGAGCGGCTGGTGCGCGTGGAGGACGGCCGCGCCACCACGCGCCCCATCGCCGGCACCCGCCGCCGGGGCACTCCGGAGGAGGACGCCCGCTTCGTGCACGAGCTGCGCACCAGCGAGAAGGAGCAGGCCGAGCACGCCATGCTCGTCGACCTGGAGCGCAACGACCTGGGCCGCGTCTGCGCCTACGGCACCGTGGAGGTCACCCGGCTGATGGAGATCGTCGAGTACGCCCACGTCCTCCACATCGAATCCGAGGTCGTCGGCCAGCTCGCGCCCGGCGTGCAGCCGCTCGACGTCGTGGGGGCGCTGTTCCCCGGCGGCACCATCACCGGCGTGCCGAAGATCCGCACCATGGAGATCATCACCGAGCTGGAGCCCCACCCGCGCGGCCTCTACACCGGCTCGCTCGGGTACTTCAGCTTCGCGGGAGGACTGGACCTGAACATCGTCATCCGCACCGTCGTGGTGAAGGACGGCCACGCGTACGTGCAGGTCGGCGGCGGCATCGTCCACGACTCGGAGCCCCGGCGCGAATACAAGGAGACGCTCAACAAGGCCCGCTCCCAGCTCCTCGCCCTGGCCGCGAGCACGGGGCCGCGATGATCCTCCTCATCGACAACTTCGACTCGTTCACCTTCAACCTCGTCCAGGCGCTGGGCGCGCTCGGGGCCACGCTCAAGGTCGTGCGCAACGACGCACTCACCGTCGCGCAGGCCCAGGCGCTGCATCCCAGCCATGTCGTCATCTCTCCCGGGCCGAAGACGCCCGACGAGGCCGGCGTGTCCCTGGACGTCATCCGTGCCTTCGCGGGCCGGGTGCCCCTGCTGGGCGTGTGCCTGGGGCACCAGAGCATCGGGCAGGTGTTCGGCGCGAAGGTGGTGCGCGCCCCCGTGCCGGTGCATGGCAAGACGGCCGAGGTCGAACACCGGGGCCAGGGCGTCTTCCGGGGCCTGCCCCAGCCCTTCATCGCCGCGCGCTACCACTCGCTGGTGGTGGACCGCGACAGCCTGCCCGGATGTCTGGAGGTCACAGCCTGGTCCGGAGACCTGGTGATGGGCCTGCGCCACCGCGAGCTCGCGGGCCTGGAGGGCGTGCAGTTCCACCCCGAATCCTTCCTCACGCGCGAAGGCCCCCGCCTGCTCGCGAACTTCCTGGAACGCTGAAGCGACAGGGGCCCCCATGTTCTCCACCGTCTCCGTCGATGGCGTCGTCCAGCGCTGGGAGGACCTGCGGCTCCAGGACTTCGCCCAGGGCTTCTTCTTTGGCGCGGGCTTCTTCACCACGCTCCGCATCGACGCCGGCCGGCCGCTGTTCCTCGCGCGGCACCTGGCGCGCCTGCGCGAAAGCCTCGCCGCGTTCCCCACCGCCGTGCGCGCCCCGGCGCCCGCGCTCCTCCAGGAGGACGCCGTGCGGGATTCGCTGCGCCGCTGCCTGGAGGCGGATCCGCTGCTGGGGCCGGGCTTCACCGGCGTGGGCAAGCTCGCTGTCAGTGATGGCCGGGTGCTCTGCACCTTCCGCCCGCTCGCCCAGGACTTCGAAGCCCTGCACCGCGACGGCCGCGTGCTCGACAGCGTGGAGCCCGGGGCGTACCGGCGCGCGGAGCGCACCGTGAATCACAAGGGGCTCGCGTGGTTCCGGCAGCACGCGCTCCTGCCCCGCCTGCCCCTCATCACCAACGAAGCAGACGAGGTCTGCGAGCTGCCCACCGCGAACGTCTTCGTCCTGCTCGACGGCGCGCTCGTCACCCCGCCGCTCGCCTCCCCGTGCCTGCCCGGCGTCGCGCGCGCGGTGTTGCTGGACGCGGGCCAGGTCGGTGGGCTTCCCGTGGTGGAGCGCGTCGTCCCGCTCGCGGACCTCTCCCGGGCGGGGGCGTGTTTCTACAGCAACGCGGTGGCGCTCGCCGTGGGTGTGCCTTGGCTGCTGGGCCGGGCGCTTCCCGACAGCCTGCGCCTCGCGGAGCAGGCCCGCGCGGTGCTCGAAGCCCGCGCCCTCCTTGAAGGCTGAGCGCACCCGCCCTGAGTGCGGCACACTGCGCCGCCATGACCCGCTCCCTTGTCATGGTCCCGCGCTGGGCAGGCAGCCCCGACACCGACTTCTACCCCTGGCTCACCGCGAAGGTGCGCACGCCGCCCGCGCGCTTCGACGACGTGCGCGCACTGGCCATGCCCACGCCCTCCGCGCCGACCCTCGATGGCTGGGTTTCCACCGTGGCCTCGGCCGTGGGTTCCGTGCCCGCGCCCTCCACCGTGTTCCTGGGACACAGCGTCGGCTGTCAGGCCGTGATGCGCTACCTGGCGACGTTGCCTCCGGGCCACACCGTGGAGGGCGCGCTCCTGGTCGCTGGCTGGTTCGAGGTCGACAAGCCCTGGGACACCCTGCGGCCCTGGATTGAGACACCGATGGACTTCGACCGCGTCCGCGCCGCGCTCCGCCGCTGCGTGGTGGTGCTGTCGGACTCCGACCCGTTCACCTCCGACTGGCGCCGCAACACCCGGCTCTTCGAGGAGCGCCTGGGCGCCGAGGTCCGCGTCATTCCCGGAGGCCGCCACTTCAACAACCCCCAGGAGCCCGCCGTCCTGGAAGCCCTCCAGGAGCGGTTCGCGTCACCGGGATGACACCGGCAGAAGGACAGGCAATCGCGCGAAGTCGCTTTCGCGGGCGAAGGGAGCCGTTAACCTGGGGGCCATGGCCGACCCCGCTCCCTTCGTCTCCCGCGTCCCCTTCGAGTCCGTCCATCCGAAGGCCCTCGCCGTGTACTGCTCGGACGGGCGCTTCACCGAAGCCGTGGAGGACCTGGCCCACCACCTGGGCCACCCGCGCATCGACACGCTCACCCTGCCCGGCGGACCCGCGCTCCTCAACCGCTGGGCGTCCGACTACCTGGAGAGCGAGGGCATCACCCGCGCCGCGAAGTTCCTCATCGAAGGACACCACATCGAGGACGTGCTGCTGCTGGCGCACGCGGGCTGCGGCTACTACCAGGCCCGCCACGGCGCCCTGGGACCGGCCATCTCCCTGGAACAACAGCTGAAGGACCTGCACTTCGGCGCGAAGGAACTCCAGACGGCCTACCCCCACCTGCGCATCCACCTGTACTTCGCGCACCCCAAGGGCAAGACCGTCGAATTCGAGCACATCCCCCGCGAGGGCTAACGCGCGTCCCGCAGTCCGGCGCGGAGCGCATCCAGCAGCGTGGGCGGATCCCCCACGCGCAAGGCCGCGAGCCCCGCGTCGAAGTCCGCGCGCGCGCCCACTCTGTCCCCGCGTTCGAGCCGCAGCACTCCGCGCGCGTGGAGCAGCTCTGGATCCACCGCGTCCCCTTCCTGGGCCTGAAGCGCGGTCGTGAGGTCCTCTTCCGCCGCCTCCTTCCGTCCCGCGCGGATCCGGGTCAGCGCGCGCTGCTGGAGCAGCCACGGGTTGCCGGGGTCTTCCGCCAGCGCGGCCGTCCAGTCGGCTTCGGCCTCCGACCACCGGCCCAGGGCGCCGAGCGATTCCGCGCGCTTCATGTGCACCACCAGCGCCTTGCGGAAGCCCGCGGCCTCCACCTGCGTGAAGCCCTCCACCGCCTCAACGTGCCGCCCCAGCCGCGCCAGCGCGAGCGAGCGGTAATAGCGCGTGGCCGCGTGTCCCGGCGCCAGGGCGAGCACGCGGTCGAACCAGGGCAGCGCCTCCGCCGGCTGTCCGCCCCACACGCCCAGCGTCAGGCCCACCTCCACGAGCACGCGCACCTGCTCCGGGTGGGCGTCCGCCAGCTTCCTCGCCAGCGCGAGCGCCGACGTGTAGCGGCCCCCGCGCCGCAGGCGGTCCACCTCGCGGAGCGGCTCGGACAACTCCGGGGGCCACGCCTGACGTCCGTTGCGTTCCATGCGGTGGGGGCCTGGGTCCTCGGGGTGAGGGAACCCCGGGCGATTTCGCAGGCGGGTCCCCGGGGTGTCAAGGCGCGGGGGCGGACCGCTTGACCTGCGGCCCCGGTCGCGCGAAGAGCGCCGGCATGAAGCCCTGGGAGACGGTCGAGAAGGAACAGGTGCCGGAGGTGGGAGAGGTCGTCCTGGCCCGGCGTGACAATGAATATGTGCTGCGCGTGCGCGGCCAGACGCTGATGTCCAGCCGCCAGCACGGCTCCGAAGCGGCCCTGGCCGACGCCGGCTGCGCGCACCTGGTGGGCACGGAGAAGGCCCGGGTGCTGGTGGGCGGCCTGGGCTTCGGCTTCACGGTGCGCGCGGTGCTCGACCGCCTGGAGCCCTCCGCGCGCGTCGTGGTGGCGGAGCTGTTGCCCTCGGTGGTGACGTGGAACCGGGGCATCCTGGCGCCCCTGGCCAAGGCCCCGCTGGAGGACTCGCGCGTCACCGTGGTGGAGGGAGACGTGGGGCGCCTGATGCGCAAGCAGAGCGGCGCGTTCGACGCCATCCTGCTCGACGTGGACAACGGCCCCTCCGCCCTCACCCACCCGGACAACGAAAGCCTCTACGACATCACCGGTGTGTCCGTCGCCTACGGTGCGCTGCGCCCCAAGGGCACGCTCGTGGTGTGGAGCGCCGGGCCATCGCCCGCGTTCGTGAAGCGGCTGGAAGACGTGGGCTTCACCGTCCAGGTCCTCAAGCCCGCAGCGCATGGCACCAAGGGCCCACGCCACACGCTCTTTGTCGCCCAGCGCATCGGCAAGGGCCCGGCCTCGGTGCCGTCCCGCCAGGGCAAGCGTCCGGGCCGGGGGGGATGACATGCGCGGCGCGATGACCCGACTTGGTGTGTTGCTGTTCGCGGCGCTGCTCTGCGCCTGTCGGGGCCATGCCGTGGTCCCTGAGCCCACGCCGGCACACGCGTCCTTCACGCTGCCGTCCGCGGCGCTCCAGGAGACCCGGCGGCTCAACGTCTACACACCCCCGGGCTACGACCCGGCGGCGGCGACGCGCTATCCCGTGCTGTACATGCCCGACGGCGGCGAGCAGGAGGACTTCCCGCACGTCGCCGCCACCCTCGACACCGCGATCCGCGCCGGAGAAGTGCGGCCGTTCATCCTCGTCGGCATCGAGAACACCGAGCGGCGCCGCGACATGACCGGACCGACCCAGGTGGAAGAGGACCGGAAGATCGCCCCGCGCGTCGGAGGCTCGGCCGCGTTCCGCGCCTTCCTCCGCGACGAGCTCATGCCCGAGGTGCGCCGTCGCTATCGCGTGACGGAGGAGACGGCCATCGTCGGCGAGTCGCTCGCCGGGCTGTTCATCGTGGAGACCTTCTTCCTGGAGCCGGGGCTGTTCACCACGTCCATCGCCTTGAGCCCCAGCCTCTGGTGGAACGATGACGAAGTGGTGCGCAAGGCCGGGGAGCGGCTCACCGCACGGCCGGACGTGCGCGGCACGCTGTATGTGGCCTCCGCGGGCGATGACACCATCGGCCCTCAGTCGGCGCGCCTGGCGGAGGTCCTTCGCGCGAACGCGCCCGCCAGCTTGAAGTGGCGGTACGAGTCCCGGCCCGACCTGCGCCACGACAACATCTACCGCTCGCTGTCGCCCCAGGTGCTGCGCCAGTACCTCGCGCCCGTGCCCCCGCATTGAGCAGGGGATGCCCCCCCCACTGCGAGCAGGACGGCAGGCGGCGGGTGCCCGGTCCCGGGAAACCGGTTAGAACGCCAGCGCGCCGCTCCACTCCGGGCGGCTCCTTCTCCACCATGGAGGCGTTCGATGGGACTTCCCACTGGCGTGCATCATCTGGCTCTCGCGACCCGCGACATGAAGGCGCAGCTCGCGTTCTTCACCCAGGTCGTCGGCATGGAGCTGGAAGCGCTGTACTGGATGCACGGCGTGGAGAACACCGTGCATGCGTTCCTGCGGCTGGGGGACACCTGCTCCCTGAGCTTCGTGCAGGCGCCGGACATGGCGACCATCGAGCCGGTGATTGGCGTCTCGCACCCGGGCTTCAGCGCGGGGTCGGTGGCCCCGGGCGCGATGCAGCACCTGGCGCTGAGCGTCCCCACGGAAGTGGAGCTGCTGGCGCTGCGCGACCGGCTGCGCTCGCACGGCTACTGGGTGGCGGGCCCCGTCAACCACAACATGTGCAAGTCGATGTACGTCCAGGCGCCGGAGGGCCTCATCCTGGAGTTCGCGACGGCCGAGGGCGCCATCGACGTGGAGCAGTGGATCGACCCGGCCGTGGTGGCCTTCTGTGGCATCAACGCCACCGAACTGGAGAGCTTCGTCCGGCCGCCGCCCTTCACGTCGCAGGGGGGCAAGGTGCCGCAGCCGGCCCCCACCACGCGGCCCAACTTCGTCTTCACCGGCGAGTGGGCCCCGCGCGGCGCGGTGTTCTTCCAGCTCACCGACGAGCAGATCGCCGCCGCGCTGGACTCCCCCACGCCGCCGGTGCCCAGGCGCCCGGCGACCTGAGGTCCGCTACGGCGTGGCGCTCGCCGGGCCCGCCTCCGGGCCTCGTGCCGCTCGCGGCTTCATCATCCCGCCCGCCACCCGCAGGCCGACCCAGCGCGGCGCGAAGCGCGTCATGTTTGCCTGGAACCAGTTGCGCCACCCCGGCACCACCGAGGCCCGGCCCTGATCCAGGGCCTTGAGGGCGCGGAGCACGACCCCCTCCGCCGGCGCCAGCGGGCCCACCGCGGCCTGCTTCGTGCCCACCACGTCGAAGAAGGCCGTCTGCACCGGCCCCGGGCAGAGCGCGAGCACGCGCACGCCCCGCTCACGGGTCTCCTCCGACAGCGCCTCCGTGAAGGACAGCACGAACGCCTTGGTGGCGCCGTAGATGGCCATGTACGGCACCGGCTGGAAGCCCGCGATGGAGGCCACGTTGAGGATGCCGCCCACGCCGCGCGCGAGCATGTCCGGCAGGAACAGGTGGCAGGTGTCCGCGAGCGCCGTGACGTTGAGCATCACCTGCTCGTGCTGGCGCGCGAACGAGGCGGACTCGAATGCACCGTGGGAGCCGAAGCCCGCGTTGTTGACGAGCAGGTCCACGCGCAGCCCCTTCTCCTGGCAGCGCGCGTGCAACTCCCTGCCGGCGCCCTCGCGGCCCAGGTCCAGCGCGATGACCTCCGCCTGGATGCCGTGCTCCGCCTGGAGCTTCGTCGCCAGCGTGCGCATCCGGTCCTCCGAGCGCGCCACCAGGATGAGGTCCATGCCCCGGGCCGCCAGCTCGCGGGCGAACACCTCGCCCAGCCCGGACGACGCGCCCGTCACGAGCGCGCGGTGCCCCGCGTAGGGAAAGGCCCCGGACCTGGGCGCGGGGGTGGTTGCAGGACGGCGGGCGATGGGCTGTGCGGAAGTCGTTTGCATGGGGTTAGAATGTGAGCGAGCGCTCACGTTCTCAACTCGCGTTGGGCTCACATTCCGTTCCGGAGGTCCCATGCCCCGCCGCCCGCCCCCGTCCCGTCGCAGGGCTC
>NZ_RAWD01000114.1:0-26379 GCF_003612065.1 Corallococcus sp. CA047B | reverse complement strand
GTGGGGATGGGGGGGCTGACTCCGATGCGGGGACTTCGGACGCGGGGACTTCGGACGCGGGACCGTTCCTTCCCCCGCTCCTCATTGAACGGCCTCCGGAGTCCTTCGAGGTGACGCCGCGCGAGCGGGTGACCCTCCGGGCCGTCGCGGAGGATCCCCAGGACAGCGTCATGCGCTTCGCCTGGGACGCGGACGTGGGCACGCTGGAGGAGGACGCGAAGGACACGGCCACCACGAGCGAGATTGTCTGGACGGCGCCCCCGTGTCTGGAGCCGGGTGACGATGCGTCCTTCACCCTCACGGTGAGCAACGCCCTGGACCTGGCGGTCATCGCCCGGTTCTCCGCCACCGGGCTTCCCCCCTGCCCGACGTGGACTCAAGTCAGCGCCATGAGCCGGGGACGCGCGGGTGCCACGGCCACGCTGCTGGCGTCCGGCAAGGTGCTGGTGGCGGGAGGCCGTGAGGGCGCGAGCGGCACCGCGTCCCTTGCCACCGTGGAGCTGTACGACCCGGAGACGGGCCTCTGGGCCGCGACGGGGAGCCTGGCCGCGGCCCGCACCCTGCACACGGCGACGCTGCTGCCTTCGGGCAAGGTGTTGGTCGCGGGCGGCGCGAATGGCACCACGGTCCTGGCGTCGGCGGAGCTGTACGACCCGGTGGCGGGAACCTGGACCTCCGCTGGAAACCTGACGGCGGCCCGTGCCTACGCCACGGCGACGCCGCTGCCTTCGGGCAAGGTGCTGGTCGCGGGCGGCAGCGATCTCGACATCAAGGCGACCCTCGCCACCGCGCAGCTCTACGACCCGGCGACGAACACCTGGACCGCCACGGGCAACATGCTCAGGGGCCGCTCCGTGCACGCGGCCGTGCTGCTGGCCTCGGGCAAGGTCCTGGTGGTGGGCGGCCTTGGAAACAGCGGCGTCCTGTACCCCACGGAGCTCTACGATCCGGCGACGGGCACCTGGACCGCCACGGGCACCCTGTCCTCCTATCGCGTCGCCGTCGAAGCCACGCTCCTGCACACGGGCAGCGTGCTGGTGACCAGCGACAACAGCGCCCAGGCGGAGCTGTATGACCCGGCGACGGGCCTCTGGAGCCGCACGGCCCGCATGGTCACTGGCAGCCAGTTCCACAGGGCCACGTTGCTGCCTTCGGGGCAGGTGCTGGTGACGGGGGGCCAAGCCGTCAACGGCGATGCGCCCCTCGCCCGCGCGGAAATCTATGACCCGCCCACCGGCACCTGGGCGGCCACGACCCCGCTCAGGCGGGCGCGGATCTTCCACACGGCCACGCTGCTTCCGTCGGGCAAGGTGCTGGTGACGGGGGGCGATAACGGCACCACCCCCTTGAGCGTCGCGGAAGTCTTCTCAATGCCCTGACGCGGGCGGCCCACCACCCAAAGACAACGGGCCGGGCACGCTCGAAGCGCACCCGGCCCGGAACTCATTGGCGCCAGTCTCTGACTAGCGCGTGGCGACGGCGGGCTGCTCGGGCTTCGCGACCACGGAGTCCTTGGCGGCCTGGATGGCGGCGTCGATGTCCAGCTTGCCGCCGGTGATGACCTTGCCCTTGAGGTCCGGATCCAGCTCCACCGTCTTGAGCAGCAGGTCGCGCACCTGCACGGCCGTCAGGTCCGGGTTCTCCGCGAACATGCGCGCGGCGGTGGCGGCCACCGTCGGCGTCGCCATGGAGGTGCCGCTCATCTCCTCCCACTGGTTGCCCGGCACGGTGCTGAGCACGTCCTCGCCCACCGCGGCCAGGTCCACGACCTTGTCGCCGTGCGACGAGAAGCGCGCCAGCTTGTCGTTGTTCTTGTCCATCGACGCGATGGTGATGACGTTGGGCAGGTCGATGTTGGCGGGCATGTCCGCCACGTTGTTCATGTTGCTGCCGTTGCCGTTCGCCGTGGCCGCGACCAGCAGGATGTCCGCGTCCGCCAGCTTCTGCACCGCCGCGGTCCAGCGCGCCTGGTCCGCGGGGGAGCGGTACGTGTTGCCGAAGCTCGCGTTGGCGGCGCGGATGTTCACGCCGTGCTCCGTCTTGAGGTTGACCAGGTAGTCCACCGAGCGCTCGAAGTTGGTGAGCAGGTCCGCGCCGTCGTACAGGCCGCCCACGCTCAGCACCTTGGCCTTGCCGGCCGCGATGCCGGTGTTGCCCTCGCCGTTGTCCTCGGCCGCGATGATGCCCGCCACGTGCGTGCCGTGGTCCGTGCCGTCGCCCTTGAACGGGTTGCCGTCGCCGAAGCCCACGTTGAAGCCGTGGATGTCGTCCTTGACGCCGTTGCCGTCGTTGTCGATGCCGTCCCCGTCGATTTCACCGGGGTTCGTCCACATCGCGTCGTCCAGGTCGGTGTGCTTGAAGTCCACGCCACCATCGATGACCGCGATGACCGGATCACCCGACGGCTTGGGCTTCGGCTGCGACGGGTCCACCTTCTTCGCGTCGACGACCTTGTTCGCGTCCGGCTTCACCGCGACGTTGGACGAACCGAACGCGAAGGCCGACGCCGGCACGCCAGCGCCCGGCGTCGCGGGACGGCCCGTGGGGCGGTCCACGAAGTTGGAGGGACGCGCACCCTTGGTCTCGAAGCCGTCACGCACCGTGAGGGGCTTGGCCTTGGGCGCTTCCGCGCGGGACGTCTCCCCGGTACGGGCCGTGGGGGCGACGGAAGCGGGCGACTTGCGGTTGATTTCCATGGTGTTCCTCCGTGGGGGGATGCGGAGCGGCCACTGACTCCCACATTGTCGCCTGTCCGCTTTTAAAGTTTCGTTGCATTTGTTTTCGCGGTGCACCTGGGCGGAATCCGGGCGTTAGAGAAGGTCCTGATTCCACGGAGGACGCATGAGCCAGGAGCAGTGGACCGCGGTCGACCGCTACATCACCGACCATCTGGTGGCGCCGGATGCCCTGCTGGAGGCCGCGCTGGAGGCGAGCGCGAAGGCGGGGCTGCCGGCCATCAACGTGGCGCCCAACCAGGGGAAGCTGCTGATGCTCCTGGCCCAGCTTCACGGGGCGCGGCGCATCCTGGAAGTGGGCACGCTGGGGGGCTACAGCACCCTGTGGCTCGCGCGGGCGCTGCCGCCCGGGGGCCGCATCATCACGCTGGAGGCGGTGCCGAAGCACGCGGAGGTCGCCCGGGAGAACTTCGCCCGCGCGGGCCTGTCCGACGTGGTGGAGGTGCGGGTGGGCAGCGCCCTGGAGACGCTGCCCCAGCTGGCGAAGGAGGGGCAGGCGCCGTTCGACCTGACGTTCATCGACGCGGACAAGGTGAACACGGCGGAGTACTTCGCGTGGGCGCTCAAGCTGTCGCGCAAGGGCAGCGTCATCCTCACCGACAACGTCGTGCGCAAGGGCGGCATCGTCGACGCGGCGAGCACCGACGCGAACGTCCAGGGCATGCGCCGCTTCTACGAGGCCGTGGCCGCCGAGCCCCGCGTGAGCGCCACCGCCGTGCAGACGGTGGGCAGCAAGGGCTACGACGGCTTCTCGCTGGCGCTCGTCACGGGCGGACCGGCGTAGCGTCGCGGATCATCTCCGCCCAGAGCGCCTTCACGGTCCCGCGCAGCCAGACGTGCGCGGGATCCCGGTCGAAGCGGGGGTGCCAGGCCTGGGCGACGATGAAGGCGCCGGTCTCCAGCGGAACTGCGCGCACACGCAGGGGCATCAGCGCCGCCGCGGACCGCGCGAACACCGACGGCACCACGGCGATGGCCTCCGTCCGGGCGACGAGCGCCGCCGCCGCGAGCAGGTTGGGCACCACGCCCGTCACCCGGCGGACGTGGCCCTGCCGCTCCAGCAGCGCATCCAGCGGGTTGCGGGTCATCCCGCGCCGCGAGGCCACGATGAATTCAGCGTGGGCGAAGCGCGCGAGCGTCAGCCGGCCCCGGGCGAGCGGGGATGTGCGCGCCACGAGGACGGCGAAGGAGTCCTCGCCCAGCCGCTGCACGCGGATCTCCGGGCCCAGGGCGCCCTGCACGCCGATGTCCAGGTCCACGTCGCCGTCGCGCAGCGCCTCCACGTCCTCCGTGCCCTCCGCCACGAAGCGCAGCGTCAGCCCGGGGGCCTCCTCGCGCGCCCGCTGGTAGAGCGCGGCGCCCAGCAGCGGGATGATGCCGTCGTTCACCCGCACGGTCAGCGTGCGCGTCAGTTGGGCCGGAGGGGTGGGCGTCCCGGGAGCGAGCAGGGCGGTGGCCTCCCGCACCACCTCGCGCACCTGCTCCTGGAGCGCCAGCGCGCGCGGCGTGGGGACCAGCCCGCGGCCCGCGCGCACCAGCACGGGGTCCCCCAGGGTGTCGCGGATGCGGGTGAGCGTGCGGCTCATGGCCGGCGCGCTCAGGTGGAGCCGCTCGGCGGCGCGCGCCACGCTGCCCTCGCGCAGGAGGGCATCGAGCGCCACGAGCAGGTTGAGGTCCAGGTCCGCCATCCGCTGGATACTAGCCGTGGGCCGCTTACGCGGTGCGCACGGCGAGGAGGCAGTCGTCGTCCTCCCAGGGCAGGGGAACGGTGAGGTAGCCGTGCTCCGGCCGCGCCAGGTGCGCCGCGAACTCCGGGCTCATCTTCACGTTGTCCGCGACCAGGAGGGCGCCGGGCCCCAGCTTCGGCTCCAGCAGGCGCAGCAGCGGCAGGTACAGCGGCTTGGCGCCGTCGAAGAGCACCAGGTCCAGGCCGTCCGGCACGTCGGTGCGCAGCGTGTCGAGCGCGTCGCCTTCGCGGAACTCCACCAGGTCCACGAGGCCCGCGGTGGTGAGGTGCTCCCGCGCGCGCCGCACCTTCGCGGGTTCGAACTCCGTGGTGATGAGCCGGCCGCCGCCGTTGTCGCGCAGCGCCGCCGCGAGGTGGAGCGTGGAGATGCCGAAGGACGTGCCGAACTCCACCACCGTCGTCGCCCGCCGCGCGCGCGTCAGGGCATAGAGCAGTTGGCCCAGCGCTTCCGACACCGGCAGGTACGCGTCCGACACCTGCGCGTAGAACGTCCGGTAGTCCTGGTGCAGCGCCTTCGTCCGGGCCTCCGGCGACAGGTTCCGGAAGGGCGCGAGCACGGCGGCGTCCGTCTTCCGCGCGTCGGCGAAGAGGTGGGTGAGCAGGGTGGCGACAGGGGGCGAATGGAGGGTCGTGGTCATGCCCCCACCGTGCGCCTTCACCCCGCCAACGACCAGTGCACCGGGCGCACGGTCTGCGTGCGCCCGGTGCAGGAAACGACTACCAGACCTTCACGCGCTTCTCGGGCGTCAGGTAGAGGCCCTGGCCCGGCTTCACGTCGAACGCCTGGTACCACGCGTCCACGTTGCGCACGGTGGCGGTGCGGTACGGGCCGGGAGAATGGCCATCCGTCACCAGCAGGCGGCGCAGCAGCGGCTCCCGGAACTTGTTGCGCCACACCTGGGCGAAGCCCAGGAAGAAGCGCTGCTCACCGGTGAAGCCGTCCTTCGTGACCGCGGGCTGGTTGCCCAGCGACATCACGTAGGCGTCATGGGAGATGGAGACGCCGGCCACGTCGGCGATGTTCTCGCCCAGCGTGAGTTCGCCGTTCACCGTCATGTCGGGCAGCGGGCGGTAGGTGTTGTACTGGGCGGCGAGCGCCTTGCCGGCGGCCTTGAAGGACTCCAGGTCCTTGGGCGTCCACCAGTTGGCCAGCTTCCCCTTCGCGTCGAACTGCGCGCCCACGTCATCGAAGCTGTGGATGATTTCGTGGCCGATGACGGAGCCGATGCCGCCGTAGTTCACGGCCGGGTCGGCGTTGGGGTCGAAGAAGGGCGCCTGGAGGATGGAGGCCGGGAAGATGATGGAGTTCTGCTGCGGCGAGTTGAGGGCGTTGACCTCCTGCGGCGTCATGAACCACTCCTTGCGGTCCACGGGCTTGCCCAGCTTGGCGACGTTGCGCTGGTACTCGAAGAGGTCCGCGCGCTCGGCGTTGCCGAAGGCGTCTCCCTTGACGATCTCCAGCGCGGAGTAGTCCCGCCAGGTGTCCGGGTGGCCAATGCCCACCTGCACCGTGCCCAGCTTCTCCTTCGCGCGCGCCTTGGTCTCTGGCGACATCCACTCCAGCGCGTCGATGTGGCGGCCCAGCGCGGCCAGGATGTTGCGGACCATGACGTCCGCCTCGGCCTTGGCCTGGGGCGGGAAGTGCTTCGCCACGTAGCGCTTGCCCACGGCCTCGCCCATGGCGTGGTTGGTGGAGTCCACGCCGCGCTTCCAGCGCTCGCGCAGTTGCTGCGCGCCGGAGAGCGTCTTGCCGCTGAACTCGAAGCCCGCGTCGACGAACGCCTTGGGCAGGACGGACGTCTTGCGCGCGATGGCGTGGAAGGCCAGGTAGTCCTTCCACGTCTGGAGGGGCTCGCTGCCCACGAGGCGCGAGATGCCGGTCAGCGCGCTCGGCTGCCAGACGATGAACTCCCCCTGCTGCGCGAGCCCCGCGCTCGCGAACCACGCGGCCCAGTCCAGGCCGGGCGCCTTCTTCGCGAAGTCCGCCTGCTTCCAGGGGTTGTTCACCTTGGCCACGTCCTGCGTGTCCTGGGCGGACCAGTGGGCCTGGGCGATCTTCTTCTCCAGCCCGTAGATGGCGCGCGCCTTCGCGTCAGCGTCGGCGATGCCCGCGTTCTTCAACTGCACGGCGATGTGCTGCTGGTACTTCTCCCGCACCTCTTTGAAGCGCGGCGTGTCCTTCAGATAGAAGTCGCGGTCCGGCAGGCCCAGGCCACCCTGGAGGAGGTACGCGGCATAGCGGCTGGGGTCGTTCAGGTCCTCCGCCACCCAGAAGCCGAAGAGGCGGTCGGTGGTGGTCTGCCCGGTGTTGAGCGCGTCCACGTCCGCGCGCAGGGTGGTGCCCAGCAGCGTGGACAGGTCCTTGCGGTTGGCGACCTTCGCGACGCGCTCCAGCTCCGGCTGGAGCGGGGTGATGCCCTTGGCCTCGATGCCCGCCTCGTCCATGAAGCTGGCGAAGTAGTCACCCAGCTTGCGGTCCTCGCTGCCCGGGGCGGCGTCGGACTTCGCGGCGGTCTCCAGCAGCTCGCGCGTCTGCTTGGAGGCCTCCTCCGCCAGCCGCGTGAACATGCCCATCGCCGAGCGGTCGGCGGGGATCTCCGTCGTGTCCTGCCACTTGCCGTTGACGTAGCGGTAGAAGTCGTCGCCCGGCGCGACGGCCGTGTCCATGCCCGGCGTGTCCACGCCGAAGCTGCCGTACACCGGCTTGGGAGCGGCGGGCGTCGTCGTCGTCGTCGCGGCGGCGGCCTCCGCGGGCGGGGCCGGCGTCGGGGCCTTCTCGGCGGGCGTGGAGGTGGCGCAGGCGGTGATGAGCGCGGACGCACAGACGCCAAACGTCATGCGCGCGGCGCCAAAGGGCGGTCTGGAACGGGACGTCATGAAAGCTCCTGGATGGGCCCCCAACGGGCTGGCGCACTCTGGCGCACGGGGGCGCGCCGCCAACAGTGCAAACGGCGGTTTCATCCCGGGCCCCGCGACGGCGACGGAGGGTTTCACCGGAGGCGGGTGACGCGGTGCCCCAGCCAGGCCTCCCGCGTCGCCGCCACGGCATCACTCCAAGGGCCGCTGCCCGCCCTGCGACGCCGGTTCCAGGGGACGCACCCGGTGTGTTAACGCTCCCGCCGCCCATGGGAACCGGTGTCTCGCAACGGAGCCGCTTCATCCTCTTCGCCCTCGCGGGGGGCGTCCTGGCGCTGTTGCTCGCGCACCACCCCGTCCTGCTGTCGGGCCTCCGCCTGGTTCAAGGCGACGAGGGCGACGTGCGCTTCAACCACTACGTGCTGGAGCACGGGTGGCGGTTCATCTCCGGGGACGCCGGGCATGCGCGCTTCTGGGACCCGCCGATGTTCCACCCCGAGCCCAACGTCTCCGCGTACTCGGACGTGCTGCTGGGCGTGGCGCCCTTCTACTGGCTGTGGCGCCTCCTGGGCTTGAGCGAGGACGTGTCCTGGCAGGCGTGGCTGCTGACGATGTCCGCGCTCAACTACGCCGCGGCGCTGTGGCTGCTCATGCGTGGGTTCGCCCTGCGCGCGGGGCCGGCGGTGGTGGGGGCGGTGCTCTTCACGGCGGGCGCGCCGCGCATCAACCAGCTCAACCACCCGCAGCTCACCGGCCAGTTCTTCGCGCTGCTCGCCCTGGGCGCGGTGCTGGTGCTGCTCCGCCCGGAGACGGACCGGCGGCGCGGGGTGGCGTGGTCCGCGCTGCTCGTGGGCGCGTTCGTGGCCCAGCTCTACGCGGGCTTCTACTGGGGCTGGTTCCTCTTCTTCTTCCTGCTGCTCGGCTTCGTCCTCGCGCTCGGCTTCGGGGACGCGCGCCGGACCCTCTTCGCGGCCCTGCGCCGTCACCTGCCAGCGCTCGCGGCCTTCGGCGTCGTGGGCCTGGCGCTCCTCGTGCCCCTGGTGCTGCACTCGCGTCAGGCCATCGGCACGGTGGGGCTGCGCGACTTCTCCGAAGTGACTCCCATGGTGCCCCGCGTGTGGAGCTGGTTCTACGTGGGCCCGAAGAGCTGGCTGTACGGCTGGACGAATGATTTCCGCCGCTTCCAGCGACTGCCCCTGGGCTGGGAGCACCAGCTGGGCTTCGGCTTCGTGACGAGCCTCCTGGCGGCGGTGGGGCTGTGGCAGGCGCGCGCGCGGCCCGCGGTGAGGATGCTGCTCGTGATGTCGCTCGTCACCGTGCTGCTCGTCTCGTTCTATCGCGGGGGGCTTGTCCCCTGGTGGCTCGTCTTCAAGGCCGTGCCCGGCGCGGCGGCCATCCGGGCCCTGGCGCGCGTTGGCGTGTGGATGCTCATCCCCGCGAGCATCGGGCTGGCCCTGTTCCTCCAGCGGCAGGTCCAGCAGGGCCGCGCGGCGCTGGCGGCGGGCCTGGGCGCGCTGTGCCTCTTGGAGCAGGGCTTGAGCATCTCCACGTATGACCGGTTCGAGTCCCGCGCGGACGTGGACGCGGTGGCCTCCCGCGTGGGGCCGGAGTGCCGGAGCTTCTTCTACGCGCCCACGGCGGGCGAAGCAGAGGAGTGGAAGTACCAGCTCGACGGCGTGTGGGCTTCGGTGACGCGCGGCGTGCCCACGGTGAATGGCTACTCCGGCAACGCGCCCCGGGGCTGGAAGCTCCACGACGCCCGCCGCTTCGACGCGGCGTCCGCCGAGCGCGTCGACCAGGAGCTGGCGTCGTGGATGGACTCGCGGGCCCTGACGCCCGGGAGCATCTGCCGCATCGAGGTGCCGGCGCGGCGGTAGGACGGCCGCGCCAGCGGTGAGGCGACCTACTTCCCGATCGTGGCGTAGTCGCCCTTGAGCGCGACGCCCGCGACCATGGTGCCGGCGTGGCACTCGATGTCGGTGGCGCTCTTGAACTCCACCTTCTTGTAATAGCTGGTGACGTTGACCACCGCGTTGGCGCCGTTCTTCTTCGCGCCGTCCTGCAGGGCGATGAGCGCGGAGAGCGCGGCCCACTTGCAGGCGAACTCGTCCGTCTTGCCCACGGCGTTGGTCTTCTTGTTCGTCACGTCGTTGCCCAGGGTCTTCGCCACCTTGGGCGTCTTCTGGCCGTCCAGGTAGAACTTCACCGAGCCGTCCAGCTTCTGCTTCGCCTCGGGCAGCGCCATCACGTCCGCCAGCTTGATCATCACCACGGTGTCGCGCGCCAACGCGGGGCTCGCGGCGGTCAGGGTCAGCAGCAACAGGGCCTTCTTCATCGGGGTTCCTCCAGGGGTGTGCGTCAGGGCCAGCGACGGAAGATGAGGGACGTGTTGATGCCACCAAAGGCGAAGTTGTTGCTCATCACCAGGTCCGTCTCCAGGGCACGGCCCTTGCCGGTGACATAGTCCAGGGGCGCGCACTTCGGATCCACCGTCGCCGCGTCCAGGTGCAGGGTGGGGGCGAACCAGTTGGAGCGCATCATCTGGACGCTCATCCACGCCTCCAGCGCGCCGCAGGCCCCCAGCGTGTGGCCCATGTAGCTCTTGAGCGACGACAGGGCGACCTTCTCCCCGAACACCGCCAGCGTGGCCGCGCTCTCCGCCGCGTCCCCGGTGTCCGTCGCGGTGCCGTGCGCGTTGACGTACGGGATGGCGGAGGCCGGCACGCCCGCGTCCTCCAGCGCCAGCCGCATCGCCTGCGCCATGGTGTCCGCGTTGGGCTGGGTGACGTGGCGGCCGTCGCTGTTGGTGCCGTACCCCAGCAGCTCCGCGTGGATGGTCGCGCCTCTCGCGCGGGCGTGCTCCAGGTCCTCCAGCACCAGCGTGCACGCGCCCTCGCCCAGCACCAGCCCGTCGCGCTCGGCGTGGAAGGGGCGGGGGGACAGGTGGGGCGCGTCGTTGTGCTTCGTGCTGGTGGCGAAGAGCGTGTCGAAGACGGCGGCGCCGGTGGCGTCCAGCTCCTCCGCGCCGCCCGCGAGCATCGCCACCTGACGGCCCAGCTTGATGGCCTCGTACGCGTAGCCGATGCCCTGGCTGCCGGAGGTGCACGCGCTGGACGTCGTGATGATGCGCCCGGTGATGCCGAAGAAGACGCCGATGTTCACCGCCGCCGTATGGGACATCATCCGCAGGTACGTCGTCGCGGTGATGCCCTCCGTCGTCTTGTGGGTGATCATCTTGCCGAAGTCGCCCATGTTCTCCGGCGTCCCCGCGGAGGAGCCGTAGGCGATGCCCAGCCGGCCGCTCTTCACCAGCGGGTCGCCCAGCAGGCCCGCGTCCAGGAGCGCCAGCTCGCTGGCCCGCGTCGCCATCAGCGCCACGCGGCCCATGGTGCGCGTCGTCTTGCGCGAGTACGTGGACGGCGGCAGCTCGAACGGCGCGGCGGGAGCCCCCAGCCGCGTGTGCAGGCCTTCGTACTGCTTCCAGGACTCCATCACCTGGACGGCGTTCTTCCGGGCGCGCAGCCGCGCCTCCACCGTTGCCCAGTCATGCCCCAGGGGACTCAGGGCACCCACGCCGGTGACGACCACGCGCTTCATCCGACCATCCCCCCGTTCACGGAAATCACCTGACGCGTGATGTAGCCGGCGTCCTCGGCCATGAGGAAGCTCACCGCGGCGGCGACCTCCTCGGGTCTTCCCACCCGGCGCGCGGGGATGATCTTCAGCGCCTCTTCCAATATCTGCGGATCCACCATCTCCGTGTCGATGAGCCCCGGGGCCACGCAGTTGACGGTGATGTCCCGCTTGGCCAGCTCCACCGCCAGCGCCTTCGTCGCGCCGATGATGCCCGCCTTGGCGGCGCTGTAGTTCACCTGGCCCCGGTTGCCCATGAGCCCGGACACCGACGCCAGCGTGACGATGCGGCCCGGCTTGCGGCGGCGCACCAGCGGCATCGTGAGCGGGTTGAGCACGTTGTAGAAGGCATCCAGGTTGGTGTGGATGACGCTGTCCCACTCCTCCGCCGTCATGGACGGGAAGGCGTTGTCGCGCGCGATGCCCGCGTTGCACACCACGCCGTAGTAGCAGCCATGGGCCTCCACGTCCGCCAGCAGCGCGGCCTGTGTCCCGGCGCGGTCGCTCACGTCGAACTGGAGCACGCGCGCCTCGCGTCCCGCGTCCCGCACCAGCGCCGCCACCGCGTCCGCTTCCTCCCGCCGGCTGCGGCAGTGCACCACCACGTCGAAGCCGTCGCGTGCGAGGCGCAGCGCGATGGCGCGGCCGATGCCCCGGCTGGAGCCCGTCACCAGCACCGTCTTGTCACCCATCCGTGTCGCTCCTCCTCATGACCTGCCCGGCGGGCGGCTCGAACACCGTCAGCGCCGCCGTGGCCACCGTCTCCGTGCCGATGGTGATGGTGCAGTCGAACTGGCCCAGCCCGTTGTCCGCGAAGAACTGCCGGTGGACCTCGATGCGCAGGCACTCCCCTGGCCGGAAGACGGGGCGCTGGCAGTCATAGCGGCGGGTGCCCAGGAGGAAGCCCACCTTCGGCACCTCTCCGCGCAGCCGCGCGTGCCAGCCGGCCCAGGCGGCCACGGCCTGGGCCATGTACTCGATGCCCACCCAGCCGCCCACGGCGCCGTCCACGAAGAAGAGGCTGTCCTCGCGCACGGTGACCTCCGCGAGCAGCGTCTCCGCGTCGGCTTCCAGCACGCGGTCGAGCAGCCGCATGCGCCCGCCGTGGGGCACCAGCTCCGCGATGGGCAGGTCGACGATGGTGCGCATCAGGCGCGCTCCAGCACGAGGGCGGCGTTGCTGCCCCCGAAGGCGAACGAGTTGCTCAGCACGGTCCGCACCGGCCGCCCCAGCGCCTCGCCCGGCTTCACCAGCGACAGCGCGGGGAGGGACGGGTCCGCCGCCCCATCCCAGAAGTGCGCGGGCAGCCGTCCCTCCGGGTTGTCCGTGAGCGTCAGCCACGCGAAGGCCGCCTCCAGCGCGCCCGCGGCCCCCAGCGTGTGGCCGGTGAGAGGCTTGGTGGAGCTGGCCTTCACGTCCGGGCCCAGCAGCGCGTGCACCGCGCGGCTCTCCATGGCGTCGTTCTGCTCCGTCGCGGTGCCGTGAAGGTTCACGTAGTCCACGCGCTCGGGTGCGATGCCCGCGCGCGTGAGGGCTTCGCGGATGGCGGCGATGGCGCCCCGGCCCCCGGGCTCCGGCGCGGAGATGTGGTGCGCGTCGGAGGACTCGCCCCAGCCGGACAGGCGCACCGGCCCCGGCTCGCGCGTCATCAGGAACAGCGCCGCGGCCTCGCCGATGTTGATGCCGTGGCGGTGGACGCTCATCGGGTTGCAGCGCTCCTCGCTCACCGACTCCAGCGCGCGGAAGCCCGCCACGGTGAAGCGGCACAGCGAATCCACGCCGCCCGTCAGCACCGCGTCCACGGTGCCCGCGCGCAAGAGCCGCGCCGCGCTCGCCAGGGCCTTGGCGCTGGAGGAGCACGCGGTGGAGATGACATACGCGGGCCCGGAGAGGCCCAGCACGTGGGTGAGCGCCGAGGCGGGAGCGCCCAGCTCCTGCTGGTTCAAGTGGAAGGTCGCGGGCAGCTGTCCCGTGGCGAGCTGCGCCGCGATGGCGCCCTCGCTCTCGCCGATGCCGGAGGTGCTGGTGCCCAGGACGACGGCCACGCGCTCCGGACCGAACCGGGCGATGGCCGCGTCCACGGCGGGGCGGATCTCCGCGAGCGCCGTCAGCAGGAGCGCGTTGTTGCGGCTGCGCCAGGCCGGGGGCAGCGCGTCCTGGGCCTCAAGCGGGGCGGTGATGAGGCCCAGGTGCAGCGCGCGGTCCGCGTAGCCCTCATGGGGGGCCACGCCGGAGGGGGTGGCCGCGAACAGCGCGCGCGCCACCTCGCGCTTCCCGGAGCCCAGGGCGCAGACGAGGCCGAGCTGGTGGAGGAAGACGGGAGGCATCATGGAAGAGGTCACTCGTCCGCGGGGCGCGATTCGATGGTGAGCCGGTAGTGCTCGGAGAGGTTGGTGAGCTGTGTACGCCCTTCCCAGCGCGGCTCGCCATCGTAGCGCACCGTCACCCATTCCCTGCCGTTCTTCGACAGGGCACGTCGCCCGGGCCCATCCTCCAGCGTCCAGCCGGGGGGCAGGGCGGCGCGCACGGCGTCGGCCGGCCAGTAGACGAGCTGCACGTCCCGGAGCACCGGCGCGGACTGGAACTGGGCAGGCAGGCGCGGGTCGCGCTCCTCGTCCAGGGTGGTTCCATTCCAACGCAGCGTGAGGATGCGCTGCCCCAGGGCGAAGCCGGCCAGTTGCATCAGCGCCGGCTCCACCTCCAGCAGGGCTTCCAGCGAACGCGGGCCGCCGGGGTCCGACTCGTGCGCGAACTCCAGCCGCTGCGTCAGGCTGACGGTGGCCCCCAGGGCAGCCGGTGCCAGCCGCAGCTCCGGCAGCGGCTCGCCGGGAGCGGCGGGCGGCGGCCGGGGCGCGGTGGCGCAGGCGACGAGGCCCGCGACGAGCAGGACCGGGACGGCTAGGCGCACACGGCCTCGAGCACGGTGAGGCGCCGCTTGCTCTCCGCGACGTAGGGGTTGTTCGTGTCCCACGCGTAGCCGGCGAGGATGGCGGAGATCATCCGCCGCACGTCCGGGGACGGGTTCGGGTGGAAGATGACCTGCTGGAAGCCGCCCTCGTACCAGGACTCCACGAAGGTGCGGAAGGTGTCCACGCCCGCCTTGAGCGGCTTCGCGTAGTCCTTCTCCCAGTCCACCGTCTCCCCGGCGTACGCGCGGCGGATGCAGTCAGCCGCGAGGCTCGCGGACTTGAACGCGATGGTGACGCCCGAGGAGAACACCGGGTCGAGGAACTCGCCCGCGTTGCCCAGCAGCGCGAAGCCCGGGCCCCACAGCGACTTCACGTTGGCCGCGTAGCCGGTGAGCTTGCGCGCGGGCGTGTCCCAGACGGCGTCCTTCAACAGGTCCGACAGCGACGGCGTCTCCTTCACGATGGCCTGGAGCCGCTCGGTGTCCGTGCCCTGGTACTGCTCCAGGTATTCCATCTTCGCGACGACCCCCAGCGAGCAGCGGCCGTCGGAGAAGGGGATGGTCCAGTACCAGACGTGCACGTGTTCGGGGTGCACCGTCACGCGGATCTTGTTGCGGTCGAAGCTGCCCGGCGGCGTGCGGTCCAGGACGTGGGTGAAGATGGCGCCGCGCTTGGGGAAGTTCGACGGCGTCTCCAGGTTCAAGAGGCGCGGCAGCACGCGGCCGAAGCCGCTCGCGTCCAGGAGGAAGCGCGCGCGCACGCGGTACGTCTCACCGTCGGGACCGCGCGCCGTCACCTCCGGCTGCTCGCCGTTCGTGTCCACGGAGAGGACCTCGTGGCGGTAGCGCACGGTGGCGCCCTGACGCTCGGCACCTTTCGCGAGCACGTGGTCGAAGTGGGCGCGCTGCACCTGGAAGGTGGTGCCCCAGCCGGGGGAGAATTTGTCGCGGAAATCGAAGTCCGTGTACTTGTCGCCGCGCACGAAGGCCGCGCCGTTCTTGTACTGGAAGCCCGCCTCCACCACGTCCTGGAGCATTCCGGCCGCTTCGATGTACTCCATGCTCTGCGGCAGCAGGCTCTCGCCGATGGAGAAGCGAGGGAACTGCTCACGCTCCAGCACGAGGACGTCACGGCCCTGCTTGCGAAGGAGGCCCGCCGCGACGGAGCCCGCGGGGCCCGCGCCAATGATGAGGATGTCCGCCGATTCAGTTTTCAATGTGTGGCTTTCCCAGGAGGAAGTCGGAAACAGGGGGTGAGGATCCAGATGGTGACCTCGCCCAGGAGCATGGCGAGGCCGAAGGAGCGCAGGGCGGGCGTGGCCGACAGGCCCAGCAGACCGAAGGACAGGAGCGTGCTGACGCCGGCCAGGGCCACCGCGAGCCACGCGGAACCGTCACCGGGGTGCTCCAGAAGGAAGATGCCGTAGTCCACGCCCATGCCCAGCAGCAGCACCAGGCCCAGCACGGTGAAGAGCTGCAGGGGCGCGCCCGACCAGCCGAAGAGGGCGAGCGTGATGAGCGTGCCCAGCACGGATGGCAGCCACGCGCGCCACGCCTGTCGCCCGAAGCGGGCCACCAGCGTGAGCAGCACCGCGACATAGCCCGCGACGATGAGCCCGCCCATGATGCGCCGGTAGCGGCCGAGCAGCCCGGAGATCTCCGCCGTCTTGTCCACCCAGCGGATGCCCTCCAGGCCGTGCGCGACCGCTTCCAGCTTCGGCAACTGCTTCGGGTCGTTGAGGCCGCGCAGCATGAGGACGCTGTACTGCCGCGCGCCCAGCGTCCCCAGCCACTGCTGCCGGATGGCGGAGGCGACGGGCCCGGAGAGGAAGTGTGAAGGCGTGAGCGGTGTTTCGGCGAACGTTGCGCGCGTGGGGGCCTCGCCGGTGGACTCGCTCACGGCGGCCACGGCCTGCGCTTCGGCGCGGGCGCTCAGGGCCGCGTCCTCGCGCTGCTGGGCCTGGGAGGGAAGCCAGTCGGACACGGCGCGGTAGCCCGCGAACACCTTCTGGGCGACCAGCGTGTCCAGGTGCTGCTTCAACGTCGCCTCGCGCGCGAGCACCTGTTCGTCGCTGTCCCCCTCCACCAGGAAGAACTGCGCGGGGCTGGGCAGGCCCAACAGCCGCCCCAATTCGCGCTGGTCGGCGATGAGGTTCGGGGGCGCGCCCTGCAACTGGCGCAGGTCGTCCTGGGGCTTCAGCTTCCAGAGGCCCACGGCCACCAGCACGGCAAGCACGGCGCCCGTCACCCACCAGCCCCGCGTGGAGGCGATGCGCGGCCAGCGGGTGATGGAGGCGGAGAAGCGCTCGGAGAAGGCGGTGACGGGCAGCGCGCCCCGGTCCAACGAGGGGAACCAGCACACCACGGTGAGGAACGCGGCGGTGAGGCCGGCGGCGGAGAACACCGCCATCTGCCGCAGGCCGGGGAAGGGCGCGACGCCCAGCGCCAGGTACGCCACCACGCTGGTGATGAGCGCCAGCGCCATGCCCGGCAAGAGCGAACGCATCACCGGCCCGCGCTCGGATGGGGCCTTGCCCTGCCGCGCGGCGAAGTAGTGGAAGCCGTAGTCCTCCGCCACGCCCACGAGGCTGGAGCCGAACACCAGCGTGAGCAGGTGCACCCGCTCGAAGACGAGCGCGGTCACCGTCAGCGCCACGGCGCAGCCCAGCGTGAGCGACACACCCACGAGCAGGATGGGCCGCAGCGAGCGAAAGGTGAGCCACACCAGCAGGAGCACCGCGGCCAGCGAGCCGAAGCCGATGGTGGACATCTCCCAGCTCGCCTGCGCGGCGGCGGCCTCCGCGTACAGCGGCACGCCCGCGGCCACCAGCCGGGCGCCGGGCACGGTGGCCTCCACCCGGGCTCGGGCCTGCTCCACCACGGCGGTGACGCGGGAGCCGTCTCCCAGCGCGAAGGCGGAGACCTTGCTCTTCCAGGTGAGGAGCACCCACTCGCGGCCCTCGCCCGACAGCCACAGCCGACCGTCGCGGGGACGCGCGGAGGTCTCCGCGGCGCGGGCCTGCCACCAGTCCGGCCACAGGCCCAGCGGATCCGCGTTCCAGTCCGTCATCCGCGCGCCCGCGGGCTGGTACAGCTTCATCAGGGCCGTGCCGCCCAGCTCCTCCTGCGTCGCGCGCGTGAGCCACTGGCGCTGCGCGGGCGTGAGCAGCCGGTCTCTGTAAGGCCGGTAGAAGTCCACCGCCTGCTCCAGCGCGGAGGTGTCCACCACGGCGGGCTCCAGCACGTCGGAGGCCTGCTCCAGCACGCGGGTGGCCTCGTCCGCGACCTTCTGGGCGGAGGCCCAGTCCTGCGCGCCCACCAGCAGCACCACCTGCCGGCCGGCTTCGTCCGCGAGCTTGCGCGTGGCGGCGTCCACCTCCGGCGCCTGCTCGTCCTCCGGCAGGAGCGCGAGCACGTCGGTGTCCAGGCGGGCCGAGCGCCAGAAGGACACCTGGTGCACGCCCACGGCGAGGACCACCAGGGCCCAGAGGATGGCCAGCCTATTTGCCAAGGCGCTCGGCTTCCGTGGCATCCGGCGGCGGCGACTGCGTGAGCTGGTCGAAGAGGATGACGCTGGAGTCCCCGCGCGTCTCGTCCATCTTCACCTGCCGCACGTACGCGTCGCCTTCCAACTGGATGTGCTTGAAGACGCGCGCGAGCCCCGCGTCCGTGGGCGTCAGCTCCAGCCGCCAGCCGGTGGGGCCCACCAGCTCGCCCTCCACCTTGAAGCGCTTCTGCAGCGTGGACACGTCGCCCGCGAGCAGCGCGAAGAGCAGCTCGTTCACCGCCGCCAGCGCCGGCTCCTTCGTGGAGTCCAGGTGATAGGCCGCGCCGCCCTGGCCCTGCTCCGCGCTCAGCGACTTGCGCGTGAGCGTCAGCGTGGAGGCGAAAGGCGTGCGCGTGTTCCACAGCACGCCCTGGTCGCGGGCGAGGAGGAAGTCACCCTTGGACACCAGCGGCTTCTTGAAGCCCGCCACGGTCTTCTTCTGTTCGAAGTGGCCGCGCACCAGCGGCGCATCCACCAGCCGGGCGCGCACGTCCTTCACGAGGTCGCCCGCGTGAGCGCTCACGGACAGCAGCGCGCAGGTGAGCACGAGCAGGGTCTTCATTCCGGCCTCACTCCCAGCTTGTTCCAGAGGACTTCCGGACAGACGAACTGCATCTCCCCCGTCGCCAGGGCCACCGCCACCTGGATGGTGTGGGCCTGGTTCACCTTGCGCCCGGTGGCCGCGTCACGCAGCGCGTAGTCGAAGCGCAGCCGGTTCTCCCACTCGGTGATTTCGGCGCGCACGATGATCTTCTGCTTGTAGGAGATGGGGGACACGTACTTGAGCCGCATGTCCACCACGGGCCAGCCATAGCCGGACTCGCGCATCTGCGGGTAGTCGTAGTCGTAGCGGCGCAGGAGGGCGCAGCGCGCCAGCTCCAGGTACTTCACGTAGTGGCCGTGCCAGACGATCTCCATCATGTCGAGGTCGTGGAACGGCGGATCGATTTCGATTTCGCAGCTCAGGTCAGGCTTCATGCAGCCTCCACTCCCGCCGGCGGAGGGCGGTGAGCAGGCCTTGCAGCTCGCCATCCAGGGCGCGGTCCTCCACCAGCAGGGGGATGCGCGCTTCCAGGTCCGCCTGCATCGCCGCCAACGCGGGGCCCGGCCTCGCGTCCGCGTCCACGCGCTGCCGCAGGGTGACGCCCTGGCGGGCCGCGATGAGCATGGCCGCGACCACCTGTTCGGTCAGCTCCAGCACGCGCAGACAGTCGCGCGCGGCGATGGTGCCCATGCTGACCTTGTCCTGGTTGTGGCACTCCGTGGAGCGGGAGAAGACGGACGCGGGCATCGTCTGCTTGAGCGCCTCCGCCGTCCACGCGGAGACGCTGATCTGCGCCGCCTTGAGGCCGTGGTTGATGGCGGCCCTGGGGCCCGTGGACGCGGAGAGGTTCGCGGGCAGCCCGTGGTTGTAGCGGGGGTCCACCAGCAGCGCGAGCTGCCGATCCAACAGGTCCGCCACGTTGGCCACCGCCGTCTTCAGGCTGTCCATGGCGAAGGCGATGTGGCCGCCGTAGAAGTGGCCGCCGTGCAGCACGCGCTCGCCGTCGGGATCGATGAGCGGGTTGTCGTTGGCGCTGTTCAGCTCGTTCTCGATGAGCGTGCGGAAGAAGGGCAGCGCGTCCTCCAGCACGCCGATGACGTGCGGCGCGCACCGGAGCGAATACCTGTCCTGGAGCCGCTGCTCGTTGCGCGACGGCCGGTCCGTGACGAGGTCCGCGCGCAGCCGGGCCGCCACGCGCTGCTGGCCCGCGTGCGGCTTGGCCGCGAAGAGCGTCTCGTCGTAGTGGTGCGCGTTGCCGGCGCTCGCCAGCACGTTGAACGCGGTCAGCCGCGTGGCCAGCCGGGACAGGTACTCCGCCCGCTCCCACGCCAGACACGCCAGGGCGGTCATCACGGCGGTGCCGTTCATGATGGCCAGCCCCTCCTTCGGCCGCAGCTTGAGGGGCTTCACGCCCAGCGACTCCAGCACCTGGGCCGCGGGCCTCCGCTCGCCCCGGTACCAGACGTCGCGCTCGCCGCAGAGCACCGCCGCCACGTACGACAGGGGCGTCAAGTCACCGCTCGCGCCCACCGAACCCTCGGCGGGAATCATCGGCAGCACGTCGTGCTTGAGCAGCAGCTCTAACTGGGTGAGCAGGCCCTCGCCCACGCCGGAGAAGCCCTGGCACAGCGAGGCGAGCCGCGTGGCCAGCACCGCGCGCGTCTCCTCGGGCGTGAGGAACCGGCCCGCGCCGATGCCATGGTACGTGTAGAGGTGGTGCGGCAGCTCCGCGACGAGCGCGGGCGGGATGGACACCGTCACGGAGTCGCCGTAGCCGGTGGTGACGCCGTAGATGACGCCGTCCTCCGCCAGCAGCCGGTCCAGGAACGCGGCGCCCTTCGCGATGCGCTGACGGAAGGCGGGGGCGGTGCCCAGCTCGGCCGGGCGCTCGCGCCGAGCCAGCGCTCCCACGTCCTCGAGGGTCAGCCGACCGCCGTCGAAGCGCACCGGGAGGTCAGAAGGTAGGGGGCTTCGCGGAGACATTCACCTGATCCCAGAAGGGAAAGAAGTTGAACCAGTCGTAGGGCGCGCGCTGGAGGAGCGCCGTGACCCGGCCGGCGTAATGTTGGGCGCAGTCCGTGAGCGCGGCCTCGCGTTTGCCTCGCGGCAGGACGACGCGCTCAAAGAGGCACTCGAAGTGGATGGTGTAGCCGTCGCCCTCATGGATGCAGCCCAGCAGGTAGAGCGGACACTTGAGCAGCGCCGCCAGCACGTAGGGCCCCACGGGAAAGGGCGCGGGGTGTCCCAGGAAGTCGACGCGCACGGTCTGGCTGGCATTCACGGGAATGCGATCGCCCGCGATGACCACGAACTCGCCGGCCTCCACGCGCTCGTTCAGCGCGACGGCGGTGGCCGGGCCCATGTCGGTGACTTCCAGCAGGTGGAAGTCGTTCTCCGGGTTGAGGCGCTTGAGCAGGCGGTTGAACTGCTCCGCGTGCAGCGTGTGCACCAGGATGTTGAGCTTCACCTCGCCCCTGCGCTCCGCCATGGTGCGGCACAGCTCCAGGCAGCCCATGTGCGCGGTGACGATGACGCCGCCCCTGCCCGCCTTCGCCGCCTGGTAGAACTCCTCGCGGCCCTCGGTGCGCACGCGCTCGAAGCGGTAGCGCCCGCTGACCGCGAGCAGCTTGTCCAGCATCGTCTCCGCGAACATCAGCGTGTGGCGCACGCTGTCGCGCCAGTGGGGCGTGTGGCCCAGCGCACCCGTCGCGGCCTCCATCCGCTCCAGGTACTGGAGCGAGGACTGGCGCAGGAGCGGCCGGCTCAGCCAGTGCACCAGCACCACCGGGTACAGACAGAGGCGGAAGGGCCAGCGCCCCAGCAGCCGGTGGATCCAGTACAGGAGCCAGATGCCGGCGACGAAGGTCGTCTCTCCCATCTCCGCCCAGTGGCGGGACTTCATCGCGCCACCTTGCGCCACAGCAGCATCGGCAGCCGCACCAGCATCCCGAAGAAGAGCCGGGCGTGCATGCCGGAGATGCGCACGTTGTCCCAGAGCACGTCGAAGTGGGAGATGCCGTCGGTGGGGTAGCGCACGTGGGTGGGCTGGTTGAGGATGCGCATGCCGCGCCAGAACAGGCGCACCAGCACCTCCACGTCGAAGTCCATCCGCTTGCCAATCCGCACCGAGTCGATGAGCGCCACGGTGGGCGCCAGCGGATAGACGCGGAAGCCGCACATCGAGTCGCGGATGGCGAACGACAGCGTGTTGATCCACACCCAGATGTGCGTGGCGTAGCGGCCGTACAGCCGGCCCTTGGGCACGGACTCGTCGTAGACGGGCGTGCCGCACACCAGCGTGTCGGGGCTCTGCTTGGCCAGCGCGAGGAAGCGGGGGATGTCGCGGGCGTCGTGCTGTCCGTCCGCGTCGATCTGCAACGCGTGGCTGTAGCCGCGAGCCTGGGCCGCGCGCAGGCCCGCCATCATCGCGCCGCCCTTGCCCTCGTTCTGGGGCAGGCGCACCACTTCCACGCCGTTGCTGTCGTCGCGCGCCAGCCCGTCCAGCACCGCCGCGCAGCCGGGCTCGCTGCCGTCGTCCACCAGCACGCAGGGCAGGCCATGGGAGCGCACCGCGTGCACCACCGCGCCCACGGCCTCGCCGTGGTTGTAGACCGGAATCACCGCGCAGACCTTCATCCCACCCCTCCACCCAGCACGATGCGGCCGCTGGCGTGCGCGCCCGCGGCCGACGTCAACTTGAAGCCCAGCCGTCCGGACTCCGCCGCCCAGGTGAGCTCCAGCGTCAGCTGCGTGCCGGGCGGAATCACCTGCTGGAACTTCAGGGTCTCCAGCCGCAGGAAGTCCGGCGGCAGGGCGAAGTGCTCGCGGCCCAGCAGCAGCGCCCAGTCCACCTGGACGACGCCGGGCAGGATGGGCGTGCCGGGGAAGTGGCCGTCGAAGTACGGCGAGCCCTCCGGGGCCTCCACCGACAGGAGCACGCGCTCCGGTGCGCGCTCGAGGACCTGGAACGCCGGCCGCCTCGGGTCGAAGAGGGCGGCGAGCGCCGCTTCCGTGGATTTGCCCTGCGAGTTGACCGGCATGGCCTCCAGATATCGGAACCGGCGCGGCAAGGCACTGGACTCGAAATGGGGGGCCAGTTTCTCGCGCAGGGCCTGGTTCAGGGAGCGTCTGCCCCCCGCCTCCTGGAGCCTCCAGCCCGCCGCCTCCGGCACCGCCACCACCGCGAGCGTCACCCGGTGGCCCTCCGCCAGGGGCAGCACCCGCGCCTCCTTCACCAGCCCGCCCTCCACCAGCGCCCGCTCCATGGCGCTCAGCGACACGCGCTTCTCCTCCAGCTTGAGGAGCCGGTCCCTGCGCCCCAGCAGCTCGAAGCCCCCGGGCACCGCCCGCGCCCGGTCCTCCGTCGTGAACCACGCCCCTTCGGACAGGTCCAGGTGGGGCGAGCGGACGGCCAGGACCTCGTCATCCGCGCCGGCGCGCACCTCCACGCCGGGCATCACCCGCCACGACGCGGCGTCCTCGGTGTCCCGCCTGCGCCACGCGACGCCCCCGGTCTCCGAGCTGCCGTAGACCTCCACCGGCGCCCGGCCCAGCAGCTCCCGACACGCCTGGAGCGCTTCGGGGCTGAGCGGCCCCCCGGAGGAGAACAGCCCGCGCAGGTGCCCGCGGACCGAGGCCCAGTCCAGTGACGCCGGCAGCCGCTTCAGGTGCGCGGGGCTCGCCACCAGCAGCGCGGGGCCCGGGCGCAGCGCGGCCACGATGTCCTCCGGATACGGCAGCCCGTGCGCGTCGAACGGCCGGCCCGACGCCAGCGGCCACAGCACCCGGAACAGCAGGCCGTAGATGTGCTGGTGCGACACGGTGGCGAGCACGGGCGCATCCCCGGCCTCCGCGTCGAACAGGGCCCCCAGCGTCACCACCTCGCTGGACAACTGCGACAGGCGCTTGGGGATGGCGGTGGGCTCACCGCTGGAGCCCGACGTGTAGACGATGAGCGCAGCGAGCACCGGCGACAGGGGCTGGAACGTGCCATCCGCATCCACGACGGGCGTCAACGCCGCCAGGTCCGCCGGAGCCCTGCCCGCGAAGCCGTCCACGTGGGCGCGCAGCGCCTCCAGCGTGGCGGGCCGAGCGTCGGCGGGAAGGTAGATGCACACGCCCGCGTGCCAGGCGCCAAAGAGCGCGGCGGCGAACTCGAAGGTGTCCTCGTGGAAGAGCGCGTACCGCCGCCCCCCGTGCGCCGCGAAGGCCGTGCGCCAGCCGGTGGCCCTCGCGCGGAACGCGGCGAAGTCCAGCACCTGTCCCTCGCGGCGGGCCACGGGGTGCCCCGCGGGACGGCCGTGCACGAGGAGGTGTTCGAGCGCGAGCGGCTCATCCATGGGCGTGCCGTGCGCGCACCCGCTGCCGCACCACCCATTCGCCGGCGAAGAGCAGGCCCATGAGGCCGTAGGCGATGAGGCCGTTGTAGAGCGCCCAGGTGGCGTCGCTCGCCCAGAGCGCGGTGGTGAGCGCGAGGCTGCCGTTGAGGACGAAGAAGCCGCACCACACCTGCGTCACCTTGCGCGTGTAGAGGACGCCGGACGGCGGCAGGTCCTTCTCCCGCAGGCGCGCCAGCCGTTCGATGACACTGGGGGGATAGGCGAGGCTGGTGGCGAAGACGGTGAGGAGCACGCTGTTCACGAGCACCGGGTAGAGCTTCAGCGGCAGCGCGTGGTTGCCCAGCATGCTGGACGCCGCGAGCACCAGCGCTCCCACGGCGGCCGCAAGCCACATCTTCTCCCGGGTGGCCACCGCGCGCACCACCGCCATGCCCGCCAGGGGGAGCGCCATCCAGCGGGGTTCGAAGTGGCCCAGGCCCAGATAGACGAGCGGCGGGTACGCGAGGCTCAAGAGCCCCAACAACACCGGACGCAGGCGTTTCACGCCGCGGCGGAGTCGCTGCCGAGCAGCCCGTGCAGCGCGTCCACCACGTCCTGCAGCGTGCGCACGGAGCGGAAGACCTCCGGCGGAACGCGCTGGCCCGCGACGGGCTTCAGCCGCACCAGCAGGTCGATGGCGTCGATGCTGTCGATGTCCAGGTCATCGTGCAGCCGCGCCTCCGGGATGATGCGCGACGGTTCGATGTCGAAGGTTTCCTGGAGGATGGCGCTCAGGCGCTCGAACAACTCGTGTTTGGTCATGGGGTGGCTCCGCGCTTTGGTTTTTAGGGGTTCAGGACTTGGTGCGGTGGGTGCTGACGAAGTCCGCGAGCGCCCGCACGCTGGCGAAGTGACGGCGGTTCTCCTTGGAGTCGCTCGCCAGCACGACGCCATAGGACTTCTGCAGCGCCAGCCCCAATTCCAGGGCGTCGATGGAGTCCAGTCCCAGGCCCTCGACGAACAACGGCGCGGCGGGATCGATGTCGTCCGGTTTGAGGTCTTCGAGGTTCAGCGTCTCGATGACCAGACGCTTGATTTCGTGCTCAAGCTCCAACATGGCCCTGGTTCTCCCGGGAGAAGTAGTCGTGAAGGCGTGTGGTGAGGTGGCGCGCGGCCTTCGCCGCGTCCCCCGCGTCCGCGTCCCTGGAGGAGACGGGGATGTCGTCCTCCACGCGGATGATGAAGTGCATGGGTTTCGGAGGCACCTTCCACCAGGGCGCGCCCTTGGTGAGGCCCAGCGGCGCGACGCGGATGGTGACGGGCGTGATGTCGCAGGGGCCGCGCACCGCGATGTTGGCGGCGCCGCGCTGCAACTGCATGGGTCCGTTCACCGGCGTGCGCGTGCCCTCCGGGAAGATGATGAGGTTGTTGCCGGCCTTCACGGACGCGATGCAGTCCTGGATGAGCCCGGGCCCGGAGTCGTTGCACAGATAGCGCGTCGCGCGGATGGGGCCGCGCATGAACGGGTTGTTCGCCAGGCTCGCCTTCACCACGCAGTCCGCGTTGGGCACCAGCGAGATGAGGAACACCACGTCGATGAGCGTCGGGTGGTTGGCCAGGATGAGCAGCCCGGAACGCGACAGCTTCTCCACCCCTTCCAGCTCGTAGCGCAGCACGCCCAGGAAGCGCATGTAGCCGACGAAGAAGCGGAATGAGTGGTGCACGGCCAGCCGCGCCAGCCGCGTCTGCCGCACGGGCTCGCGCACGATGAGCTGGAGCAGCGGGAAGTAGAGGAGGCGCAGCGCCAGCCCCCCCAGCCCGAACGTGGCGAAGGACAGGCCGGTGGCGAAGATGCGCCAGAGCCGGTCGAGCTTCTCAACCATGGCGTTCCCACCGCCAGCGCCGAGCGCCCACCGGGTGCTCCCACTGGCGCGCCCCGGAGACCAGGAAGCGCAGCGCGCGCAGGTCCGCCGGCAGCCCGTCCTGTTCCCCAGCGTCCGCGTCCGGCGGCCCGGCGTGGCAGTCCAGGCGGATGGCGTTCGCGCCCGAGTCGGCCGCCAGCAGGCAGGCCCAGGCGTGCGGGAACCCCACCGTCGGGGAGAAGTGCCGCCAGGGCTCCGGCACGGGCTCGTCGTAGAGGACCACCATCACCCGGGGGACCCCGTCCGACAGCAGGCCGCACGCCTCCGTGAAGGCGGCCTCCACCGTCTCCTCGCCCGCGGCGATGGCGCCATAGGAGGCCGTGTCGCCCCGCGCGATGGAGTAGAGCGCGCCGATGGCGTTGTGCACCGACAGGCTGAACGACGTGGGCGACAGCGGCTCCGAGCGCGCCAACTGCGTGAGCAGCTCCACCGAACGGCCCAGGTCCCCGTAACGCGATGCGAAGAGCACCGGCGCTTCGGGCGCGTCCGCGTGGGCCTGATAGGTGGCCTGCAGCGCGATTCGGCCCAGCCGGTCCACCCGGCGGCGCATCATCGCGGGCATCTCCGCGAGCGCGGGCGTGCCTTCAGCGGGGAGAGGGTGGGGCTTCTCAAGCCAGGCTTCCCAGGCGGCCGGAGCAACGAGGCCAGGGGCCCATGCGGCCCAGCGCTGAACGGTGAATCCCATCGTCATGACGGAGAGGCCCCAAGCGCTCCCAAAGGCAACCTTTACCAAAGCATCAACAGGGAGACAATTGGCGCCCGGCCCCAAGCCGGCAGGGGACCGGGCGGATGCTCCACTCCACGCCCTGTTGGTGCCGCAAGAAGCTGTTTTTGTTGGCAAAACGCGCAATGGAACCTCGCCGTTCAGCTGCTTGCGGGTTTGTCCAGGGGGGTGATGCGTCCAGTGCTCCCCACAGGTCGCGAAGACCCCCACGGGATGATTCGGAACGACCCGCGCGGACGGGTCACGGGCGTGGGCTCCCGACGTCGCGAACGCCCTGCGTATTCACCGGCCGCGCGCGGCCGTCCCGGTGCCTTGGTGGGACGCGCTAAGGTTTTTCCGTTTTTGCTACCAATCCAGTTTCATGGACGGAAGGGACGCTCCAGGCATGCGACGCACGACGACGTGGAAGCGGGCGGTGGTGGTCCAGGCGGTGTGGCTGTTGGGG